>CALYNN010000001.1 GCA_945221685.1 uncultured Clostridia bacterium
ACGACATCATGCCTAGTCTCGTGGGCTCGGAGATGTGTATAAGAGACAGACTATGCAAAGCAGCTCGAAAACGGATTGATTTTGCGCGTTGCGGCGCAGGCTAAAAGCGTTTCAAGCATAATCGGCGAAATACTGATATACATTATTCCCGTTGTTATTGCGGCAATAGTTTTATCGGTATTCATAAGCATAGCCATAACAAAGAGCATTGTTAAGCCTGTTGAGGAGCTTGGCAAAAAGCTTGACGATGTTGAAAATGTAAAAACCTACACGGAGCTTATGCCCTTTGTTAACGCTTTACAGGAGCAAAAGCAAAAGCAACAGGAGCTTGACCGCCAAAAAAAGCAATTTACCGCAAATATGTCTCACGAGCTTAAAACACCCCTTACCTCTATTGCAGGATATGCAGAGCTGATTGAATCCGGCATTGCAAAGGAGGAGGATGTTAAGCCGTTTGCTTCGGTTATAAGAAAGCAGGCGCTTAGGCTTGTTAGCTTAAGCGAGGATATTATTCAGCTTTCACAGCTTGATGAGAACGACGGCGAAAGCATTGCTTTTTCCTCAACAGATATTTATGTCGTAGCAGAAAAGTGCGTTGAAGCTCTTTCAATTAATGCAAGGCTGAAAAATATTGATATGAAGCTAACGGGAGAAAGCTGTTTTATTAAGGCAAACCCCACTCTGCTTGAGGAGCTTATATATAATCTTTGCGACAACGCCATAAGGTATAACAGGGAAAACGGCAGTGTTTGGGTGAGCGTTGAGCCTTTGGAGGAGGGTGTTAAGCTTTCCGTCAGCGACACAGGTATAGGAATAGACGAAAAATACCAGTCAAGAATTTTTGAAAGATTTTTCAGAGTTGACAAAAGCAGAAGCAAGGAAACAGGCGGCACAGGCTTAGGCCTTGCCATTGTAAAGCACATTGTTCAGCTTCACGAAGCAGAGCTGAATATTGACAGTCAATTGGGAAAAGGCACCTGTATTTCAATATTATTTAAAAAATAAACAAAAACATATTGAAAAATTGTTCGTTTTAGTATATTATATAAAAGTAATATACTGTAAAAAAGGGGAATTTTTTTATGAAAAGAAAATCCAAGCTTAACAAGTTCAACGGCTTTCTTGCTATTGTGCTTGTAATTTGTCTTGCTGCAACAGCATTTGTTATTACTAAATATCCTAAAATCACCGAGGAAGCCGGTGCAGAAACGGACGCAAGTGATGTAAGCGTTCTTGAAGCAAGCTTTGAGCCGGGTACATACGGTGGCAAGGAATTCAAAACCATTGATGATGTTGTTAAGTATTATGTTGAGTGCTATAACTACACAAAAACCCTTACAGCTCAATATGATGAAAACGGTGAAACAAAAACATATTACAAGCTTTTGGGCGACGAAAACCTCAATGTTGAAAACCTTCTTGTTGAGGGCAAGTCAAACGATATTATCAACAAGCTTGTTCCCGGAGTTGTTGGCAAGCTATTCACCGGCAGCGTAAAGGGACTTTCTCCGTCAGACAACAGAGACCCCAATTACGACACAAGAAATGACGGCGCTATTAGCTTATCTACATCGGCACTTACAACCGAGGATGTTCTTGACGCTAATGTTAAGGATAACGGCGACGGAACAATTACAATTACAATTCAGCCTAAGCAGGCAGTGCTTGCAATGCCTAACGGGGACCCACAGGGACGCTTCTTTAATGTTCTCGGTGACATTACCTCAACCGTTGAGTCTATTGATGTTCTTTCCTTCTCAGAGGGTACAATAGCAGATAACTTTGTTGTTACCTACAAGGGTGGCACAGGCTCTGTTATTATTGATACTGCAACAGGCGAAATTACAGGCGGCGACTTTAAGATGCTTGTTCATATTGATGTTAAGCACGCTAATGTGGCAGTTCTTAAGGATAAGAATGCTTCACTTGATGTTATTTATACTAACCACTACCCTGCTGACGACCAGTACCTTATGGACTCAAGACAAATTACAAGAAAGTAATTTCGTAATAAAGCATAAAATAATAAGACGGTATAGCTGAAAGGCTGTACCGTCTTTTTTGCTCTTTAAGTGTATTTTTCTGCAACGGTGTATAAGGCACATAAAGTCCGCAAATATGCGCTGACAGTACGCCGAAAGGCTTTAATTGCAAAAGAAAAGCCATAACGCTTGCTCCGATTACGAAGCCGTCGTTATGGCTATTATTTTAATTATTTGTACTGCTTAATATTTATCTGCGGTAAAATTGATACACCTTGTAAATTCTTCCTCTATTTTTGGAATATCATCTTCATCGGCATACCGTTTAATAAACGAATAATCCTTTGCGTTTACTATACCGTCCTTAACATAGTCGCAGTTGCAGATACTGATAGGCTTACCTGCCATATTTACAACACTGCCTTTAACATAATACTTTGCGCCGATACAACAGGGGTATAATAAAACCACACTAAATCGTCAGCACCGCTAATGGTGGCTGATTTTTTTACATCGAGCACTAATTCCTGCGAGCTTCCAAACGCAGTAATGGAGAGGGCAAGGGAAGATGCAGTTATAGCAATAACAAGCATTGCAGACATAACCCTTTTTTCATTTTACCCTCTCCTGTTATAACCGATTACTGTTTTATTTATTATTCAGTAAATTTATTTTAGCACTGTTAATTGTATGCTTCAACCGTTGTTTGATTAATGTAGCTGTTGAAGTATGATTTATAGCTATCGTATTTGCTGTCTTTATTTACAACAGCAAAATCCTTTGCGTTTACATAGCCGTCGTTATTTGCGTCAAGCACCTGAAGGGCTACTGTTTGGTCTGCGGTGCTTTCCGTTGTGCTTACAACTACTGTTCTTGAAGCGTTGCCGAATTTAACCTCTATAGAGGAATCTCTGCCAATAGCAAGTCTAACGCTTGCAGAGCCGTTTGAATCGGTTTCGCCCATAAGAACGCCGTCAACATAAATTTCGGCATTGCTTACCGCGGTAGCAGGTACGGTGGAATTTTTGCCCTCAGGAAGAACTACATTAAAGCCAACTGTCTTTGCCAAAGGAGTACCGCAGATTTCAACTCCGTCTATTCCTGTGTTACCCTTGGTAACAAGGTTAAGCTCGGTTCCGTCAACGCTTTCGCCGCCGTTAATGAAAATCTTAATATAAAGCGTTTCCTGATTATCGCAGGCAGACGGTAAAGCAAGATTTCCGTAGGTTTCAACGGCCTTGGTTGCCGAGTCGTTGCTTATTGCTCTTGCATTTGAGTTGCTGATATATGTATAGCTGCTTCCGTCGGTACTGTAGGCTACGCCCCAATCTCTCGGTCCCTTATTTGAGCTGAGCTGCTCAACATTAAGTGTAAGATTATCATAGCCGAGAGTGCTGGTCTTTATGAGCCAATAACCGTTTTCGGTAGGATTATCAAGAGATTTCGTTGCAGTAAACGGATTAGTATTAAGCCACGATACCTTTACACCGTAGGTTCCCGTGTATGAAAGCAGGGTTGCGTCCGTACCGTTTGGATACATAGACAGGGTACCTGACTTTGTACCGGAGCTTCCTGCAACTGAAAGATTGTCGGCAGATACATAATCTGTAAAGAGCTTCGTAGTGCTATTGTAGTTAAACTTAACAACAGTTTCGCCCTTATAGTAATATGTTGCAATATTGCCTACGCTCTTATCCTCATCCTCAATAGCTTCAATTACTATTGTATATGCCTCGCTGGCGGTTTTGTCGAAGCCTTTAACAGTCGAAAGCTGAATACCTGTTTCGGCATATGTTCCCACTTGAACTACATTATCCTTGCTGTCCTTAACAATATACTGCATTTGCAGTCCGTCGGGGCTGATATACTTAATTGTTCCTATTTCGCCGAAATAAGCAGTTGACTTATTTGTATAAGGCATCTTGTACGCACCGGTATCATCACCGGCAACAACAACATTATTTACATAAAGGTTGCCCTTTGACTCGTTGTTATGAAGAGTAGTTGAGCCGCTTGTAAGGTTCTCGGTTGTTGCAAGCCTAATGTAAAGCGCCGACTGATTGTTACACTCGTTAGGCAGCTTTGCCATAACCATATACTGCTCTAAGACGCCGTTTGCCGGAAGCTTAACATTTGACTGAACATCTGTATAATCCACTCCGTTAAGGCTGTACTGAAGGGTTGCACTGTTGGGGCCTGACAATGTTGTATAAGCCATACAGCTGAAGCTTATATTTTCAAAGCCTACGGTGCACACCTTATAGGTAAAGCCGGAGTCCTCGGTCCATTTTAAGCCGTCATCGGGAGCAACGCAGAAGGAGCCGTTATCCGCTCTCCACAAAGGAACATACTGCGTTGTTGAATCGGCGCAGGCGGTCATTCTTCCGCTTTCTCCGTAGGTTCCGCCTGTGGACTGCACCTGTCCGTTATTTACGCTTTGAGAGAAATCGGTGTAAATAAAGCTGTTAATATCTGTTCCGCCGAAGGTAACGGTTATTGAGGTCTCGCCGCTCTTAATATCGTTAAACTGCGAATACGCAACAATAGTTGCTGATTCTCCTGCCTTGGCGGTCTTTGCGTTAAAGGGATAAACCTGACCTGTGTAAAGAACAGGCTCGCCGCCGTTAACACTGTAATAAACATCGGCACCGCCGTTGTTATCAAGAATTTCTATGCCGTTGTCGTTAAATACGGTTGCACCGTCTGCCGTTGTTATTGTAGGCTCATAAAGAGAGGTAACAACGCTGAGAGATGCGCCTGTAACGGCGATATTGTTTATTGCGGCGTCACCGCTTGTTTGGTGAAGAATTGTATTTATGCCGTTAATAGCAACATTGGCAGTTACTATCATTCTGATATAAACCTGCTTTTGATTTTCACATTCCTGAGGAAGCTGAACATTATTAAAGGCAAGCTCCATTGCTTTGTTTGCAGTAATTGAATAGGTAGCACCTTCAACATCTGTGTATGTTACTCCGTCTAAGCTGTACTGAAGCTTCCAATCCCTCGGTCCCTTCTTTGAACCGCCCAGCTTTGCGCTGAATTTGATATTTTCAAATCCGGCAGTAGAAACAACCGCTTCAAAATACGGATATTCTCCCCAGGCAAGCAGAGCTGTTTTTGATGTGCCCATAACAGGTGCCTGGTCGCTTGCAAGAGTCTGACCGTCGTTTGTATAAAGGTCTGCCGAGCCCGACCACTTAATTTTTGCGTTATCGGTAGCATTTACGCTTGCATACAGATTTGCCGAAGCCTGATTTTCACCGCCGGTAGCGCCGTAGTAGAAGGTGGCTCCCGTTGGGTCACCGGTTTGAAGCAGGGTGCTGTCGGCTGAATAGTCGTAATCCCAAGAGGCTATTGTTTTTGTATAGCCTTCAGGTCTTGTTCCTGCAAGGACCTCACATTCGTTGGAGGTTACGGAATTAATAAGATTTGTGCCGTCGCCCGTAGCTACGCAGGTTATTATTGAGCCTGCGTCAGACTCGACTGTTGTGTAGGTGCTTTGCTGAGCACCGTCTATTGCAACGCCGTCCTTATACCACTGATAGCTTACGCCCGAGGTAATCTCTACAGCGCTGCTGTTTGTAAGAGCTGCAGTAAGCTCCATATCCTTATAAGCCGCACTGTCAATAGTAAGAGTATGATTTACAGCAAGGTTTGCGGCAACAATATTAAAGGTTTTGCTTGCGGTACCTGTATATGTTCCTTTACCTGTTACGGTAACGGTTGCCGTTCCTGCGTTAATATTATTTTTATAGCTTAAGGCATAATCAACATCCTGCTCAAGAACTACATTGCCGGTTCCCGATTTAAAGAGGGATACGCTGAGAGAAGGAGTAATTTCATAGCCTGTATATGTCTGCTGATTAATAGTTCCCAATGTGGCTGTGCTTAGGTCGGTTTTTGGAATGTTGTCCGAAATCCAAACCTGTCTTTCGGAAACCCAAGTTGAAAGCATACTGATGTAGTTGCTTGCATCGTATGTTACATTGTGACGAATTGCATCCATCTGGGCACTTTTATTTACGGTGTTTACATAGTATGAAATACTGTTCAGCTTACCGGTGGAATCCTCTGCCTTGCCTAAAAGAATATCTACTGCCGGAGAAATATAGCGGAAATAATATCTTTCTGCCATTGTCCAGAAATCAGTACAATTTGTGGCAAGTGCCCCATAGAAATTAAGCGGTGAATATTTATCAGAGTCGTAGTCCATTGAGGAATCCTGACTTCTCCAACGGTAAATACGGGCATTTTTTGCATACCATCCGTCAGATGTTGTGTAGCTGTAGCCCCAACGGCTTCCGCTTTTTCCGTCAGTTGTGCCCAAGGCATTATCCATATCCCACACAGGACCTGCGTAAAGCTTAGTATCTATACTGTCGGAATCCTTGTAAAAATATGTGGATGAGGTTGAGGTATCCATATTCTTAAAGAATTCCTGCATCCAATAATACCTTACTGCTGAATCCGCATCGAGCAGGTCGCTCCACTTCTTTCCCTGATACTGTGTTGCAGGTGCAGGGTTTGTTACGCTGTTGGCACCCTTAGTGGTTGTGAGGGTCAGTGAGCTGCACTTTGTAGTTGTTGAGGCACTTGGAACAGTGCCGCCGTTATATACCGAAGAACCGAGAGCAAAAAGCAAGTCATAGCTATAATTCAACATATCGCTTGAAGCATAGTCACAGCTTTTAAGCACCCAACCCTGTCTGTTATAAGCACAGAAGCCCGCGTTTTCAGTTACCCATCTGTTGCTTATTTCAAGTTCGTACAAATATCCGCCTGTGTAATCACTGGGGCTTGTCAGTGTAGGCGAGCAGATTTTCGCGCCTACCGTATGGTCGCCTACGTTGGGAGTCCTCATAAGCTCTATGCTATTCATTTGAGCCGTTGTTTTTTCTGCACCCGAAAGGGAGGTAGCGGTGCCTGTTAAATCCTTTGGAATAATTGCGCCTGTAGTAGCGTCGGTTGTACCGTTTGCTATTTCAAGGTTTTCGTAAGCGTCGCTGATATTAATTCTGTTTGACTTTATTTCAACCTTTTCCGCAAGCTGATACGAGCCTAAATACTGCTGATTAACATAAAGGTCAACAGGCTTACAGTGAGGCTGATAATTAATTCCGATATAATCGGCAAAATCATATGTAAGCTGATTTTTTACAAGAGATTTATCTACATCGTTTGCAAGAAGGCACCATTTTTTAGCAGAGCCCATACCAAGCAGAGATGTTGAAACGGCAAGCTTAATATTGTAAGGATTTTTCTTTCCGTTTGCATCCCAAGTACCGTTGCCGCGGCCGCTCATTTTGCTGAGAATGCCCGAATAATCAACTGAACCGTCAGGCTGAATTACCATAATCATTCCCGATTCCCATGCGCTGTGGTCCTCGCTTTCGGTAATTGTTTTAAGAGAGCCTGACTGGGTATCAATATAAACCGTGCCTACATCGCCGCTTTTGATCGCCGTTACGGTATAGCTTGTTGAATTTAGGGTAACGGTATAGACTTTAGACACACCACCGTCATTTATTTCGCTAAATACATTTGTGGGCGTTCCGCTTGTAATTGCGGTACCGTTGATTGAAAGAGTTGAACCCGCCGCAAACCAAATCTTAAGAGCGTTTAAGTCTGTGTTTGATGGGAAGAACCAATAAAAATTTCCGTCGCTGCTCGAGCCGCCGATAATACTGCTGCCGCTGCTTGAGCTTCTCTTAAACGGCTGAACAGAGCCAATTGCCGCAAGAGTATCTCCTCCTGCAAAAGCATCTACCTTTGCCTGAGTAAGCACATTTTCGGGGTCCGCCCACACGGCTACCTTGTCGGACTCCACTTCTACTGGACCTGACACCGCCAAAGCAGAAACGGGACTGATAACAAAAGTGGTTATGAGCATTGCCACAGAAAGCAGCACTGCAAAAATCTTTTTAGAAAGCTTCTTCATTTTTACACCTCTCTTATCTGTTGGCAACGACTCTTGCGTCGCCTACCGTTTTTTTGAATGTAACATTTGCACTGAAATCCTTGCTTACCGTTCTTGCCGAGCCTGTAACGGTATAGCTTTTTGAGGTGCTTAAGCTTGGGGAGGAATAAATAAATTTAATACATTCCGTTGTTGAGCTTTTAATTGTTTTTGAGCCGCTCTTAATAGTAAACTTTAATGCACGCTTTGCTTCGGTAGTGTTTGCCGCCTTGACTGAACGGCAGGTAATGCTCGGTTGCTTTGACGCCGGCTGAACTGTTGTAATATTTTTACCTTCGCCCGTAACAGTTCCGCCGTTAATGGCAAAGGTATCATTTTTGCCTGCCCTTATTCCGTCGGCAGTCAGTCCGTTTTCGGTGTTGTTTACACGCCTTACCTTATAGCAGGATTTTACTGCCATAGAGTTGACCGTACCGCCCGATAGGATAATGGCGTCATCGGCGTCAACTCCGTCTGATGAACGGGAGGTAATTCCTGCCGAGCCGCCTGTCATATTAAAGGATTCGCAGCGGATACCGTCGCCGTCGGTATTAATTGTCAGCTTACCGCTTTCAAGATATACCTTGGAGAAGGAGAAAATACCCCTGCCTGCTCCTGAGCCTGCAGAATCGGTGGAAAGTGAAAGGCTGACATTTTTTATGGTTACGCTCTTTGTTGAGCAAATTGCGTTGTTTGCATTTTTTGTTGCCGCAACCTTAAGGCTTCCGTTACCCTTGATTGTAAGCTTCGACTCGTTATATATTACACCCGAATAACTGTTTGCGCTTGTTGTAAAGCTGCTTGAGGTACCTGTTGGGAATGAAAGAGAAACATTAGGCGCACTGTTTTGCTTTGAAATTTCCTTAATCTCGTCTCTTAAAGCGTCGTCCGCCGCAGTTCCCGTTGAGGTTTCCGTTTCAATAAAGCTTCTTTCGCCCGAAATGCTTGTGTCAATAATTTTTATTACATTTGCAAGGTTGTTTGAAATTGTAACATCCTCAAATCTTACAGAAGCGCTTTCGGTATTTTTCAGGCGAATAACTATTTGACCGTGCCACCTGTCTGTTGACGAGGTTACAAGATAGTCACCGCCCTTATCAATAAAGACAATACCTGCCTTTGTGCCGGACGCAGGCTGAATAGTTACATTGCTTGAGCTGCATTTTGCAGTTCCGTTTTTCTGCAATACTATTGCAATAGGCTGTGCCGCCGCGGTTGTTGAAGGAGTAGCCTTCTTGGTAGTAGAAGCCGATTCTTGCTTTTTGGCTGTTGTGGTTGACGACTTTGTCGTTGCCTTAGCGGTAGTTGATGCTTTTGCGGTAGATGCGGCAGTGGTGGTTTCGCCCTTTTTTGTGGTGGTTTCGCCCTTTTTTGTGGTGGATTCCACCGCCTTTGTGGTACCTGTTTTAACATCTTCAACTACTACCTTGCCGTCGTCGGTCGTAACGGCTTCTCCGCTTTTATCGGTAACAACAACAGTTTCTTCTGTTGCCGAGGTATCTGCCGTTTTACTGCAGGCAGACGCAGTTGCGGTTATCATTGCCGCCGCAAGTATTATGCACAATGCTTTTTTTAATTTCATTCTCATCACCCAAATTCGGATTAAAATAATTCTCAAAATAAATCTGTTCAGTTAATGGATATTTTACCAAAATATTGTTTATTTTTTGTTTGTATTGTGTAAAACTCACATCATCAATATTCTATATATAGTAGATTTTTAATGCTGAATTTCTGTATATTGAAAATAGAAAAAATCCCTAAAAACAGACTTTAAGGGAACGGTTATCCGTTCCCTTGGCTTTTATTGAAAATGGAAGCTCTTAACTACGCTTTCGGGAGTGGAAAGCATAATTTTTAGATTTCCGTTTAATGCTCTTACATCGTCCATCATTTCTCTTATTTGCGACGAATCCTTCATTCTTATGTCAAAGCTTATTTCAAACAGGGCGCCGAAATCAACGCTCTTTACACGGCTCATTTTATAGTTAGAGCAGTATTTTTTCAGGCACTCATCGAAAGCACCTACATAGTTTAGAGTTTCGGGGACGGTTATTTTAAGCACATAATTGTCGCCCTTTTTGCCTGCGAAATTTGAAAAATGCAAAACAAGTATAATAACGCAGAGAACAGCGGTGGCGAGAAATGCCCAAATCCAATAACCGAGTCCGCAGGTAAGTCCCATTGTTACGCTCATAAATACAAAGGCAATATCCTTTGGATCGCCGGGGGCGGAACGGAAACGAACAAGTGCAAAGGCACCGGCAAGGCTAAAGGCTGTTGCAACATTGTTGCCGATAACAAGAATTACCATTCCAACGATAGGCGCAAGCAAAATCAGTGCCACGCAAAACGCCTGACTGTATCCCTCTTTTTTGTGGGTAAACAAATAAACAAGGCTTATTATAAGTCCTATAACTGCGGCTGAAACAAGGGTTACAATTACGCCCTTGGCGTCCAGGGTTGCCGACTCACCGGAGGTGAGAGCATATAAAAAATCTTCCATTTATGTATTCTCCTTACAAATTTTTGAAATAGTCAAAATCTACTCGGTTGCCGTCTGCGTCATACAAAAAGTATTCGAGCTTTCTTTCCTCGGCATCCTTCTTATACTTAACGCCGTATTTGGAAAAGCCGTGGCTGAACAAACCGTTTTCGCTTAATATTTTTGTAAGCCAAAGCGGCATTGCGCCGAGAATTTTTATTTCCATTATATATTCGCCGCCGGGAAGCAGCAATTCATCCTCGTCGCTTTCGCCAAATACAAAATTTGACCTTCTTGTTCTGACATTTCTGTCGAAGGTCATTCTGAAATTTTTATCCTCCTTGCCGAAAAGAGCAAGCCTGTCGTACTGAACATAAAGAGCCGGATGCACCTTGTTCATCTTTAGGTAATACTGTAGCTCCTTGGCAACCTGCGCCGAAAGATAGTCCTTTGTTTTAGGTAAAATACCCTCGTTAACAAAGGGCTCAATCTCCTTGATTTTCAGCTTAATTCTGCGCTTATTGCCCTGCCCCTCGCTTTTCTTTTTTATTTCCATAAAGATTTTATCCTCGGGGTCTTTTCGGTCGTAATAGGAGCGAATACGCATTTTTTCCTTATACACGGGACCCGATGAATTTTGCCTTATTACATCGTGGTTATCCGTATCGTAATAAATGCTGTAAATTCGGTACTCGTTGCCGTTTAGGCAAAACGGGTCAAGCTCCATATACTCCAGCAGGGAGGGTAGTATTTGGTCAAGCTTTTCTTTTGTTATGAGATATTTTTTCTCATAGCGCTTAAATGTAGCAATAGCCAAAGCTTTACCCCCATGTTAAATCCATGTTAATTTTTTACACATAAATTATACTTTATTACCCTTATTAAGTCAATGAAAAAATCAACACTTTTTATAAAAAATGTATAAAATTTCTAACAATTTTGTTTTTATTTCATAGTTGTTTGGTCACTTAACGGCAGAATATTAATTATGCAAAACAAGTCTATTATTATTTGCCGAAAGCCTTGCAAACACTGAAAATTAATGATATAATCAACACAAGCAAAATAATGAACATATGACATTAATATTACAAAAAAAGCAAAATGCAAATGAAAGGCTACGGTGATGAAATGGCAAAAAAAGACGGCTCGGAGGATTTAAGGATTAAAAGAACGCAAAGAGCAATTAAGGACGCTTTTTATTCTTTGGTTGAGGAAAAGGGCTTTGAGCACATAACGGTTAAGGATATTACCGAAAGGGCAATGATAAGCCGCAATACCTTTTATCTTCACTATACCGACAAATACGATTTGCTCAACAGGCAGTGCGACGATTTAATGCGCACACTGTTTTTTAAGGTCGGCAAGCAGCTTCGTACAGTTAAAAGAACGGATTTTACCGTTGACGGTATAGCCGGTATTATTTCGCAGGGAATTAAGGTTGTTGACGAGGATAAGGAGTGCTACCGCATACTGCTTGGTGATGTCAGCGCGGATATTCTTACAACCAAGATGACAAATATTGTTCGCCGTTCAATAGACTACATAAAAAAGGATATTGCAAAGCTCAGTGATTTTCAAATGGAGTATATCGTTTGCGGAATGACCGGACTGATTAAATATTATGTTACTCATCAGGTTGACGATATTGACGAAGAATGCAGAAAATTTACGGCGCTTAATTTATACAAGCTTATTGAGCTGGGAGAAAAAATAAGAAACAAAAAAGAGAAAGCGTACAACTAATGAGCAAAAAGAAGGAAAGCAAAAAAAGAAGCTCCAAAAACCTGAAAATAACGACGCGAATTGTTATGACCTCTGTTTTGGGAATAGTGCTTCCGCTGATAATTATTTCAACATTTTCAACAGTTTTTGTAAACACCATTGCCTCGTATTTCAATTTTGCATCGGTAACCACAAACAGCTACAGCACCGTAAATCAGCTTCAGTGGAGCCAAACGCTTTCAACCATAACCGACGAGCTGACAGGTGATGACAGCGAAAACAAGAAGCTTGAAAAAATCCGCGATTTCGTTGAGCCGCTGGAGCAGGTTAATTCGCTTATATATATTGAAAAAAACGGCGTTCCCTTTTATTCCACCCAAGATGGCAGTAAAATAACAGAGCTTGCAAACAATCTTGTAAAAATTGAAGACGGCAAAAACCTTAACTATTTCGGCGACGGCGGACTCGTTATTGTTAATCACGCAGAGAAGGGCGACGCAAAATACCGAATTGTTATTGTTAACGAAGATTACACCGTTAATAATTCCGACAAAAAAATTAACGCCCAAAGCTTTACAAAAGTGCTTCTCAGCCGAACAGGTTTAATTGTGCTTATAATCGTTTTGCTGTTTGTAATTTCCATAGGCGTTATTTCGGTTATAACCTCGCAAACGATAGTAAAGCCTGTTAAAAAAATAGCGCGCGGCGCAGAGGAAATTGCAAAGGGAAACCTTGATTACGAAATCGACTACGACTCAACAAATGAGTTAGGTCAAACTGTTGACAGCTTTAACAATATGCGGCTGAGGCTGAAAAAATCACTTCAAACTCAGCAGGAGGCGCAGGAGGCAAAGCAGGCTGTTGTTGCAGGAATTGCCCACGATTTAAGAACTCCCCTAACCTCTGTTAAGGGCTATGCCGAGGGACTGCGTGACGGAATTGCAAATACCCCGGAAAAGCAACGGCAGTATGTTGACATAATCTGCGAATCAATAAATAATACAGAAAAAATACTTGACGATTTGCTGACAATTTCAAAATTAGAGTTGGGCGGTCTTGAGCTTGAAACGGCTCCCGTAAACGCACGGGAATTATTTGACGACGCGGCGGCAGATATTAAGCGTTCTCTTGAAACGGTTGACTTTGATTTTACATACGCCTGCCACTGCGGAGCAGACACGGTAATTTGCGTTGATACCGACAGATTTGCGCGAGTAATCAGCAACATTATTTCTAACTCCGTCAAATATGCAAGACCCGACATTAAGGGCAGTATATATATGGCTCTCAACGAATACGAGCGTTCCGTTATTCTTGAAATAAGCGACAACGGCATAGGCGTTGACAAGCAAAACCTTACTAAAATTTTTGATGTTATGTATAGAACCGACCCTGCAAGAACAAAGGTTTCGGACGGCTCCGGACTTGGATTATCGGTCTGCCGTCAGATTGTTGAGCTTCACGGCGGAACAATTTGGGCAACAGGCAGGAAGGGCAACGGCTTATCTATATTTATTTCACTACCGAAAAGGGTGACAGAAAATGAAGAAAATTCTGATAATTGAAGATGACGAAAATATTTTGCAGCTTGAGAAGGATTACCTTGAGGCAAACGGCTTTGACACACAATGCTACGGTGACGGAGCAAAGGGACTTAAAGCGGCACTGGAGCAGGATTTTGATTTAATACTGCTTGATATTATGCTTCCAAGCTTAAACGGCTTTGAAGTCTGCCGTCAAATAAGAGAAAAGAAAAACACCCCTATTTTGCTCGTAAGTGCAAAAAAGGGTGAAAGCGACAAAATAAACGGTTTAGGCTTCGGTGCCGATGATTATATTGTTAAGCCGTTTTCTCCCGGTGAGCTTGTGGCAAGAGTAAAGGCTCACATCAGCAGATACGAAAGGCTGACGGAGCCGCAGGTAAAAAACACATCTTCGGTTGAAATAGGAAATCTTTGCCTTAACAGAGATACCGGCGAGGTAAATGCCAACGGCAAGGAGGTTGTACTTACCCGCAAGGAATTCGAGGTTTTGTATCTGCTTGCGGAAAAGCCGGACACTGTTTTTTCAAAAAACAGTCTTTTTGAAGCAGTATGGGGCTACGACTCATTAGGCGATACCTCTACGCTGACGGTACACATTAACCGCATACGCGACAAGCTTAAGGAGGCAGACCCCGACTGCGATTACATAAAAACAGTTTGGGGCAGAGGGTACAAGTTTAAATAATCATTTTAGTGAATAGTTAATGGGTAACAGGAAAGGGTCTGCGACGCAAAGGATAATTAATTTTTTGGCGTGGTTCAGACCGCTTATCGAAGTTTAACACCGCAGGGAAACGGAATTCCCTGCGGTGCTTTTTTATGCCTATTTCTTTTTTTATGCTTATTTCTTTTTCTTTTCTGCGGCACGCTGAATTGCCTTTACAATTTCTACAATCGGAATTACGAGAACCGCCAATGCCAAAGCGGTAGCATATTCTGCAAGACTGATATGAGCAAAATCAAAAGCGTCGGCAAGGAACGGAATATAAATAACTGCTGTTGAAAGCACAAGGCTCAATGCCATTGCGCCAACAAGATACCAGTTCACACTGCCCATTTTTGCTATTGACTGACGGCGGGAGCGCATATTAAAGGAATGGAATATTTCGCTCATTGCAAGAGTAAGGAACGCCATAGTCATACCGTTTTGATGAAGCAGAGGATTGTTTGCATCGTTGACGGCAATTATTTCCGCAAAGGAAAGCTTTGCGGGCGAAGCCATAATAATGCCTGCAACATAGGCGGCAAGGGTAAGAACGGTTACCATAACGCCCTGATATGCACAGTCAAAGCCCATTCCGCCTGCAAAAATACCGTCCTTGGAATTACGGGGCTTACGCTTCATAATATCTTTTTCGCCCTTTTCAAGACCGAGAGCAAGTGCCGGGAAGCAGTCTGTAATCAGGTTAATCCAAAGCAGGTGAACAGGCTCAAACAGGGTAAAGCCAAAGAGGGTTGCAATGAAAATCGAAAGCACCTCGGAAAGATTTGAGGAAAGCAGGAACTGAATAGAATTACGAATATTATCGTAAATTCTTCTTCCCTCCTCAACTGCGGAAACGATAGTCGCAAAGTTATCATCGGCAAGAACCATATCGGCAACATTTTTTGTTACATCAGTACCTGTAATGCCCATACCTACGCCTATGTCGGCGTTTTTAATTGACGGTGCGTCGTTAACGCCGTCACCTGTCATAGCGGTAATCATATTTTTCGCCTTCCAGGTTTTAACAATTCTTACCTTATGCTCAGGCTGAACACGGGCATAAACCGAATATTTTTCAATTTCGGTTAAGAAATCCTCATCGCTTATCTTATCAAGCTCGGCGCCTGTTATTGCGCCGGAGGCGTCGCTGATAATTCCCAAATCCTTTGCGATTGCAACTGCCGTATCCTTGTGGTCACCTGTTATCATAATAGGTCTTATGCCTGCCTGACGACATTCCTTAATTGCGTCAACAACCTCGGGGCGAACAGGGTCAATCATACCTGTAAGACCAATATAACAAAGGTCATGCTCAAGAGCATCTGCCTCCTCGCTTTCGGGCTTTTCGCCGTAGGTGCGCATTGCACAGCAAAGAACGCGGAGCGCCTTATCTGCCATAGCCTTGTTGTCGGCGGCAATTTCGCTTCTCTTTTCATCTGTCATTGGAAGCTGCTTGCCGTCCTCATAATATGTGGTACATTTTGAAAGAACAATATCCGGTGCGCCCTTTGTGTATTGAATAAAGCCGTGCTGGGATTGATGAACGGTGCTCATCATTTTTCTTGATGAATCAAAGGGAGCCTCCATTACTCTCGGAAAAGCTTTTTCAAGGTCATATTTAGGAAGCTCAAGCTTTTGTGCATAGGCTACAAGAGCCGCCTCGGTAGGCTCGCCCTTAACGGTGCCGTCGTCCTGAAGCTCGGCGTCGCAGCAAAGTGCCATTGCCGAAGCAAGCAGTTTTTCGTCACTGCCCCTGTACTCAACAACAGTCATTTTGTTTTGAGTAAGAGTTCCTGTTTTATCGGAGCAGATTATTTGAGTACAGCCGAGAGTTTCAACTGCGGTAAGCTGACGGATAACTGCATTTCGCTTGCTCATTTTTGTTACGCCGATAGAAAGCACGATGGTAACAACGGCGGCAAGTCCCTCGGGAATTGCGGCAACGGCAAGAGAAACGGCTACCATAAAGGTATCAAGCACGGAGCTGAAATTAATAGCCTCGCCGGTAACGATAGAACGAATTATATCAAAAGCAAATATAAATACGCAGATACCGAGAACGATAAAGGAAAGGATTTTTGAAAGCTGGGCAAGCTTAATTTGGAGAGGCGTCTGACCCTCCTCTGCCGTTGCAAGAGCGTCGGCAATTTTACCCATTTCGGTATCCATACCTGTTGCAACAACCACTGCCTTGCCGTGACCGTAAACAACATTTGAGCCCATATAGCACATATTTTTTCTGTCGCCAAGGGGTACATCATCACTGCCAAGAGGGTCAATTACTTCTGCCGTTTTGTTAACGGGAACAGACTCGCCCGTCAGAGCCGCTTCTTCAATCTTCATTGAAGCGCAGCTGATAATACGGCAGTCGGCGGGAACGGAGTCACCGGCTTCAAGCACAACAACATCGCCCACAACCAAATCCTCGGAACGAATATCGGTGAGCTTGCCGTCGCGGATAACCTTTGAGGTGGCGGCGGCTATTTCCTGCAGGGCTTCAATGGCTTTTTCTGCCTTGCTTTCCTGATAAACACCCAAAACGGCGTTGATGATAACAACAACCATTATGATTATTACATCGGCATAGCCCTCGCCCTCACCGCCGATTGCGGCAGTAACAGCGGAAATAACTGCGGCAACAATAAGAATAATAATCATCGGGTCGGCAAGCTGCTTTAAAAACCTGCTGAAAAGAGATTGCTTTTTAGCCTCGGCAAGCTTGTTTTTGCCGTTTTTTTCAAGCCTGGACGCCGCTTCTGCGGAGCTGATTCCCTCCTCGGAGGAGGAAACTGCCTTCAGCACATCCTTAAAGCTCTGTAAATATTCTTTCATCTTTGCATCTCCTGTAAAAAATTTTCAGGGAAAAACCCTCGTATAAAACAAAAGCCCGTACATAGCAAAAACTATGTACGAGTCTCATTCTTTAAAGCTAAACCAGCCGAAAGGCACGATGTTGATTTAGCTCACACTAACGAATTGTGTGGAATTACTCCCCCGAATTGCTCATATTATACCACAAAACCAAAACAGTGTCAACGAGAACAATTATCGGTTTGCAACATTTTTATATAATTGTATAAAAACAGTTTGTGCAAAAGACTTTAAAAAATTCGCAGAGAGGCAAAGAAAAAGGAGACGGCTTGCGCCGTCTCCCCGGAAATTAATCCTTATTGACTAATTATAAATTAGTCCCAAATGTTGTTGTCTTCAATCGGGTCCGGAGAAGATGCTGTAAGAACATCAAACTTCGCGAACTCTTCGATTTCAGCAACGGGCTTTGTGTAAATCTCTTTCATATACTAATCCTCCATTACCTTAAATTATGCATTTGTGTATGTGTATGTCATAGGATCAGCGTAAGTTACTTGAGTATCACCGTTGCCGTCAACATAAGCTACGAAAGCACAAGCGGTAACAGTACCGGTCTGAGCTCTTAAGCCGTAGGTTAAGCTAAACTGGTTAGCATTTGTCTTGCAATATACAGCCTTTACGGTTGTACCTGTTACATCGTCAAGTGTAACCTCGCCAAGGTCGCCCTTACCGTATACGAAACCGAAGTCTACGCACTTGAAGCCTTCCATTGAACGAGTTGCAAGGAATCTTGCCTGGATAGCACCTGTAGTGCCATACTCTTCAACCTTAACATTTGCAACTGCTGGAGCTGTAGCTACTGCAGCCTCGAATACAGGAGTAACAGTAATATCAGCACCAACATAGAATGAGTAGGACTCACCATAAGCAGCAACAACGTCGCCAACCTTCCAAGCCTTAGCACCGGAAGCGGTTACAGTTACTCTTGTATCGTAGTCGATACCGGTTGCAACATCAGCAACATCAGCACCGTTAACGGTGATTGTGCAGTCTGTTGCAGTTACTGTGTAAGTCTTAGCAGCATCCTTTTCGTATGTTGCAGTTACAGTTGTAGCAGTTTCAAGAAGAGCGATTTGTTCATTTGTAAGTGACCAACCGGTGAATGTGTAGCCGGCACGGGCAGGACCTGCGGGAGCTTCGATATCAGCACCGGAAGAAACTGTCTGTGTGTCTACAACGTTGCCGTAAGCGTCAACGAATGTTACTGTAAATGAAGTATCGTTAAGAGCAAATACAGGAGTATATACTACATTAGCAAGAACTGCAGGTGAGAATGTAGCCTCGGTAGAAACAAGAGTTTCGCCGTTAGCCATCCAGCCTACGAATTCAGCACCGTCAACAGGTGTAGCTTTAAGTGTTACCTTACCGCCTTCCTTAGCGATTCTTACTGTTTTGCCGGATGTAGAATCTACGTCGTTGATTGTTGTATGACCCTTGTCTGTAGCTTCAACTGTTACAGTGTAGCTTGGGATAATCGGAAGAACCTGAACATCCTTACTGAGTTCAGCACCGCATTCTTTACATTTTACTGTTGTTGTGATAGAACCTGCTGCGTCAACTGTTGCAGGAATAGTAACAACTTCAGGAGCGCCTGGTTTATGACCCGGTGCTTCAAGTTCCTCATTTACACTGGACATCACTTTGTCGCATACTTTACATTTAACTGTTGTGTTCTTTTCACCGTTTTCTGTACATGTAGGCTTCTGGATAATAGTCTCAACAGGATCGCCTGCTGTATGACCGGTAGCAGGAATTGCTTCTGTATAAGTAGAGCCTGTTTCACCGCAGTTTCTTGTACAGGTGTAAGTTCTTACGCCGTCTTCTTCACACTTAGCTGCTGTTGTTACAACACCGTCTTTTTCGTCAACAATGCCGTCACCGTTAGTGTCAAAGTTATGACCTTTTGCAGCAAGAACTGTCTCAGCAGATGTGATTTCGTTAGCGCCTGCAGCGTCTGAGAAGATCTTGTGGCATACTGAGCAGGTGTAGTACTCGAAGTTACCGGCAGTTGTGCAGGTAGGAGCTACTGCATCTGTCTTATCAAGAGAATGAGGAGCCTTCTCGATTACAGTACCTGTTGCGATAGTCTTCTGACAATCGTTACAGAATGTGTCACCGGTGTAGCCTTCCTTTGTGCAGGTAGCTTCTTCAGCGTTGATTATTGTTGTGTTAGCGTGAGCACAAGTCTGAACAGGAATTGTTACATCATAATAGTAACCGCAATCATTACATGTGTATCTGCCTGTACCCTCTTTATCATAGGTAGCAGATGTAACAACTTCGTATCTGAAGTCGGAGCAAGCCTCTGTTACAACATCATTGCAAACAGAGCAGGTCTTGCTGTGGTTGCCATGGCCGTCAGAAACCCAATCGCCATAGGTGTGTGCGCCTGTTGCAGCGAGTACTGTTTCTTCGCGAGTAATCTCGATTGTGCCGGCAGCGTCAGAGAAGATCTTGCCGCATGCTGAGCAGGTGTAGTACTCGATGTTACCGTCTTTTCCGCAGGTAGCTTCTACAGCATCAGTCTTTGTAAGGCTGTGGCCTTTTGCAGGTGTGTAATCAGCAACATATGATGGATTGTCGCAAAGTCCGTCTGCAGCATTTTCACAGGTATAGGTAGTATAGCCCCGCTCTGTGCAGGTAGGAGCTGTAACTACTGCTGAATAGTTGTGAGTATGAGTCGGAGTAGGTGTTGACTTATTCTCGTTTGTGCCGAAATAAGTAATTTTAGCAGAACCGGGGTTCTCTGAACCGTCAGCACTGTTTACAGTGTTGATAGCATAGGTTGTGTAATCTTCCTGACCTCCACCGTCGTTAAGTCGGCAAATGTACTTAGCGCTGTTGAAGCCGGGAATTCTGGTGTTGTCCTTATCATAAACATCAAAGTTGATAGGACCGTCGCCTGTTACCTTGAACATAAATGTTTCAAGGATAGCAGTGTTCTCGAAGTTATAGCCTTCTGCACCTGTTGTAGGATCAAAGAAAGGTGCGTCTGGATCTGACGAAACGAGAGAAACATTTGTACCTTCTTTACCTTCAGAAGAAGCAGCAACAGTCATAAAGTAGTTACCGTATGTCAGCTTTGTGTCATCAGGGTCAATACGGCTGTCGTGCCACTCGGTAAGGTCACCGGCAATCTCGTTGATTGTTGCGTAGAAAGAGTCTGAACACTGACCGCCAACAACTGCGCCGGCTGCCTGTGCAGTAGCTTTCTCTGTGCCGTCAACCTCGGTGATACTTCTAAAAGCGTAGTATCTCTTGTTGACTGCGCCGTAGCCGTAAACACCGGCAGGCTCAATATTGTCTGAATAGGTAAGAGCAATATTACAGGTAGCAAGTCTTGAAACATTTTCAAGAAGAACTGTTACCATAAAGTAGTCGCCTGCGCCGTAAACATGGTCTTCTGTAGCCGGATCATATCCATAGAATTCAGCAAAGCCATTTGTTTTAGCGGCTGTGAGCTTAAGCTCACCTGTCTTTACATTGTAATCAAGCGGAACACCGTAAAGACCTGCCATACCAAGTGAATCCTGTGCGTCGGAATTCTTTGCGGTGTTGTTATTGTATGCGCCTTCACCTGCATAAAGACCGGTGTACACAATATTTGATGCAGTACCGAATCTTAATGAAATGTTTGGTGAATAGTCGCCGGGGGCAGCCAAGGCTGTGAAAGGAACTGAAGTAAGAACCATAAGCACAGTAAGAATGACTGCAATTGCTTTTTTAAATGATTTCTTCACTTAAAAATCCCCTTTAGTTATAAAGTTACATCCGGATAGCTTGTAGCCTTACCATAAATCGCAAGGAAATAAGTAAGGTCTGTTGAATCAACAAGCGCATCCCCGTTAAGATCGGCGTAAATATAATAGTTTCCACCATAATAACCAAGGAAATATGTTAAATCGGTAGAATCGACTAACTTATCTGTGCTGTAATCACAGATAATTACACCGACAGGATCGACTGTTTTCTCTCCTGTAACGGATAATGTAACCTCTCTATCTACGGTTGTTGGACCGGAAATAGTCATTGTATAATCTCCTGCAGGAACGCAGGAAAGAGTATAGCTACCGTTTTCGTCTGTAACAGCGCTGGCAACGGTTGTGCCGTTATTGCTTACAGTTACCGTAATACCGGTTATTCCAACAGAGGAAGCGGTGCCGGTAGAATCTGTAGCAATCATAACCGTACCGGAAATATCAAAGCCGGCAGGTGTAAACACAGGAGAAATATCATAGGTCATAGGATAGAGTGTGCCCAAATATCCCTCAAATTCTGTGTCAATTGCGTACGCGTTTTCGTAGCCTTCATTATAATTTGTTTGCACAAATGTTAAATTAGGATTTGTGGAAACGGTAATAAAGGATTCAGCATCCCCTGCCTGGGCAAAGGTCATGCTGACACAGGCAATTAAGGTGCCTGAAGAATCTATAGCAGTTGTATCGGCGTTATCGGAAACAAAGCCGAAAACAACATTGCCGCTGTTAAGGACATAGCCCATAGAGGTAACGCCGCTTACAGAGTCGCTCATCAGCGCAGTCGGCGCCGAAGCACAAGTAACTGAATCTGCAAGAGTAGCGGTAACCTGGAGGGTAGAGATACTTTCTACGCCCTTAATCCAAATTTTCACATCATATTCGGAGTCACTGAGCAAATCATTACCATCAACCTCTTGGCCATCCTTTTCATAGGTGAAATAGATGTGAGGTTGCTCAGCTCCAAGCTGAGCAGCGTAAGAAGTGGAAGGAAGACATAAGATTATTAAAGCAGCGGCAAAAAATGCCGATAAGCTAAGAGCTGCAGCTAATAGCTTCTGCTTAAGCGATAGAGTCATAAGCGTCTCCTCCTATAATTTATTTTTCCTCTTAGATAATAAAATATCTTATTGATAATCGGGATTTAGGGGCATAGCTATCGCCTCTAAATAAAAGCCGTTTGCAAGCCTAATATAATTTTTCGCTCTTCAGCCGACAATAACAGCTTCACCGATATATCCCAGTTGATTAGTAATATTAACGGTTGGAATAGAACCAACACTCCGAGTAAGCTCCGGCAGAGCCAAGCCCTGCCGGAACCGTTTAGTTTTTACGCTATGGATATTACAGCTTAGTAATTAAGCTATGTTAAGCGCAGTGTAATTAATGTCGTTACCATAGATAGCGAGGAAGAATGTAAGGTCTGTTGAGTCAACGAGTGTATCACAGTTCAAGTCAGCATAAACATTATATTCTCCACTATAGTAACCAAGGAAGAATGTAAGGTCTGTTGAGTCAACAAGACCGTCACCACTGTAATCGCAAACAACAAGCGGAATTGTAGCATCTGTTACATCTGCATCACCTGCGAGAGTAACAGTTCTTGCTATCGCGGTTGTTCCGGTAACTGTAAGCTCTGTTGTGCCTGCAGGAACGGTTGCGGTAAATGTACCGTCGGAAGCAGAGGTTGCAACAACCTTGCCGTTTGCAACGATGCTAATACCGCCAACACCCTTGGTGTGGCTATCGCCTGTTACATCAGTAGCAACAACAACTGTACCGCTAACTGTAATGCCTGTAGGAGCTTGCTTTGTAACTGACGGCTCAATTGTTACATCTCCATCAAGATTGATGTTGTACGGGAACTCGGTAACGAATTTCTTTTCACCGTTTACGAACAGGTAGTTGAAGGTGTAGCCGTCTGCTACTGTAACACCAATAGAAACGGTGTCGCCCTTTTCGTAAGCAACAGGAGTTGTGTAGGCAACGCCGTCAACTGTTACGGTTGTGCCCTCAACAGGAGTTACTGTTACTGTTACTGCCTCGGAAGGAGTAAGAGCAATCTCTGCCGCCTGAAGAGCTGTATCAACAGAGTAGCAGGTTGAGTTCTGTGCTGTGTAAGAATCAGCAAGCTCCTTAGCGCCTGTTGTTGAATTTTCTACAAGCTCAACATAATTAGCAGTCTTGTGTGCATAGGAAGCGCTGTTACCTGTTGTTGCAACATCAATTGCATTTGCAAGAGCAGTTACATAAGCATCCCATGATTTTTGTGAGTAAACGGTTGCGCCCTCGTTTACAAGGTTGCCGCTTGCATCCCAAGCACCGTATGCAGGAGCAACTGCCGAAGCAGTCTTGCTTACTGATGCAGGTGTTGCAACTGAGCCATCCTCATTATAGGTAGCAACAGTAGCTGTCATAGCGCTGTAAGGATTGCCTGAAGCGCATACAATCTCTGCCTCGAGCTGATCGCCGAGGTAACCTCTTTCAACAACCTTCGACAGCATAAATTCGTAAAGTCTTAAGTACTCACGAACCTGAACTGCAGAAAGTGAAGACTTGGTATGCATTGTGTACTCAACGCCCTTAGCTGCAAGGTCTTTCATGAGCGAATATGCATCTGCAGGCCACATTTCTGTTTCCTTAGCCTCTTGGGTTTTTGGGTCTGTGTAGTTAACGATTACGGAGAACTGTCTCTCTGCAGCCTGAGCAGCCTTAGTCATCTTATTGAAGGTAAGAACCTCAAAGTTGTTGTTGTTAAGGCCTGTTCTGGCTTCTGTAATCTTTGTGAAGAGTGATTCAGCAGCAGATGTGTCGATAAACTTGCTAACAACCTCATCAATAGTATAGGTGAGGAGGTCAACAGCCTGGGTATAAATACCACGGTTATCTTTGCTGCCAACTGTACCTTCGTTTTCAATAATCTTGTATTCGCTTTCAGGGAACTTACAAGCCCATGCATCCTCAGATGTGCACTTGTCACCCTTTGCATCGAGATATACGAACTGAACCTGGTTGTAAAGACGATTACCCTTTGAATCAGTTGCCTGAACTTCGGTATTCTTCAACCACGGCTGGAGATATGTTTCGGTATCCCACACTGTTTCGTAAGCAACGGTGTTCTTAAGATGAACTGACTGATTGCCGTTTTCATCTGTTACAACAACGCACTGCTCACCGCAGAAGCCCTTGCCGTTTTCATCAAGGTCAGCGGGAGTAAGCTCAACCGGTGAGTAGATAGGCATTGTGTATGCCTCATCGAAGTAGTAAGCAGCGTCCTCTTCATTGAGGAAGGCTTCTGCAAGTACCTTTGCAGGCATTGAAGCCTCGTCACCGTCCATGAACGGCATATAGCAAAGATCGCCGTATTCGCTTGTTGAAGTAGATGTTTTAGGAGCAAGATATCTGTTATCTGAAAGCTTAGCTGCGTTATCTACTGTAACAACTGCTGCCTCAGCTGCAAGAGCCGTAACGAGAGCATTCTTTGCCTGAGTCTGCTTAGCACTTGAGTCGGTAGCCTGGTCATAATCTGTAAAGTCAGAAGCCTCGTAGTTAGCAAGAAGCTTGGAAAGCTCTCTGTACTTTGTATCAACATTACCCTTTGATGTTGTATCTGCAACAAGGATTGTGCAGGGCTTGCCGGGGTTACCAACATCACCGATAAAACCGGTCTTTGATGATGAGTAGCAAGCTACATTTACAGGATAGCTGCCTGCCTGAATTTTAGTCTCGTTATCGTAAGCAAAAAGCTGAACATACTGTTTTTTATCGCGGCTTACAATAGTAGACTTACCTGAAGGGATATAAAGACCGTCAACAGGACCTTTCATAGAGATAAGGCCAAGGAGGGTATCATATCTGTACGTATAGTACTTTTCTTTGAGTGCTATAAGACCAAACTTATCGTACTGAAGCTCTTCAAGGTAAGAACCGTTTGTCTGTAAGTAAATGTAATCATACAGATTTGTCTTTGTGTTAAGGTGGTAAGCAGCAATAATGCCTGCGTTCTTAGCCTCTTCAAGAGTAAATACATGACAAGGTCTCTGTCTGAAGTTTTTCTTCTGAGCATCGGTAAGTCCGTCAAGAACAGAAGCAATTTCTTCGCTTGTGAAGCCGACATTACGCTTTGCCGTTGATGAAGCATAGTCGGTTACAACTATTGACTGATAATTGGTTACCCAATTATCACCGCCGTCAAGTGAGTAATCAAATGTACCGTACTTAATAAGGTCACCTGTTTCCTTATCGAATACAGGAATAGCGTTGGCATCTGTTACGTTTACATAACCGGATGTGTCGTCGTTATATACTTCCTTTTTATCGTAGGTGTAGATACCGTCCATACCTTTGTCTGAGCTGTCGTTGTTATAGAAACGAACATAGTAGCCGTTGATAGCTGCCAGGTTAGTTGACTCAAGAACGAAATACTCAGGATAAAGTACATTAGTCTTATTACCGCCAAGGAAGGTGTCGCTGGTGAATGCGTTATAACCGTTTAAGGTTGTAGTCGAGTTAGCTGAGTCTGTTTCAAGACCTTGTGCAAGCATGTTGGCTCTGCCGGAAATACCCTGCGGATATACTGTATCTGCCCAAGATACATTCTTTGTAATGTACTTATAGCAGGTAGATGTAAGGTCTGAATAAAGAACAGTTCCGTCTGCAAGACAAATATCATAGGTAAAGATTACCTCGAAGGAGGTATCGGTACCTTGGTATGTTGTTGAAGCAGAAACTGTAAGGCTCTCCCAAGGAGCAACAAGTTTTGATGAAGGAGCTGTTACTGAGCAATTGCAACCGTCTTCATTATTGATAACTGCGCTCTTAACCTTGAGATAGTAGCGAGACTGCTGAACAATGTTGCCGTTGTCCATACCGTCGATATAAGCATTGTTAATACCTGTAGAGTTATTAGTAATAGTAACATCTGAGGTATATGTGGAGCCTGAAGTTGCACCTGTTACTGTCGGAATAGCAAATTGAGATGTAGCAAGCTCAAGTGCATGGTCACCGATATTCTTGATAGCTTCGGGAATGAAGCTCTGAACAGCCTGAAGTGCGAAGCAGATACCGCGGAGAATTGAATCCGGATATGTTTTTACACCGCTTGTGCCGTAGCCTGAGAATTCTACAAAGTTATCTACAAGCTTTTGAAGAGCACCGGCTTTGCCGTTGGAAGCACCGACAATCTGAGCCTTATGGAACAAGTCATCAAACGGATGGAGTGATGAATATGTTACTTTGCCGTCTGCTTCGGAACGAGTAACTCTTGTTGCAATTGTTGTATAGCCCTGACCGGTGTAACGAGCACCGAACAAGCCGTTAATTAAATCTGCAAGGAAGTTGTAGATTGTAACAACAATTGAATCATTTTGAATCGGCTGTGAAGCAATAATTGAAAGCAGCTTGTAAAGGAAGTTTGAAACGCCGTACATACCGCTTGAATGGATTGAATTATCGCCGATTTCAAGTACGCCGAGAACGATATCGTTCCAGATAAGGTCTTCTGAGTTGAATGCCTTATTCGGTGTACCTGTAGAATCGAAGCCGTACTGAAGACCGCCGAGCATAGGCATAAGCTTGTTAGCAATAGTATCAATATTCTGCCAGATAGTCTTATCTGTAGTAATAGTGCTATTACCGTTTGAAGCGTCGCAGGCACCGAGAAGAGCGCCAACGCCCATTGATCTGTTGCCGTCCTTAACTGCATAGTCGCCGCCGTAGTAGCAAACTACTGAATTAAGAAGGTCAAGAAGTGTTGATTCATCGTTAACTGCTCTGTCGTAAACATCCCAAGGCTGACCGTCTGCACCGTTAACAGGTACATAGCCCTGCATTACATAAGATACGGCGTCACGAGCCATAGGAAGAAGTGTTCCTTCGAGAGTAGCAACAATCTTTGTAACATTGCCTTCTGCATCCTTATTAAAGGTTGCAAGAACATTATAATCCTTATCAGGAAGGATGTATGAGAGATATTCTCTTAAGCATACAAAAGCAACTGCCTCTGCATCCTTACAAGCATCCCAATCTTCATGATGGATAACTCTCTCAAGGCTGCCTTTGCCAAGGTCAATCTGGCCGATGCAGGCAATAAGCATAGGTATCATAGCTGCCTCAAGTGTTTGCTCGGAAAGATTTGCTCCCTCGCCTTTCTCGATGTAGAATGCCTTGAGGATATTTGCGTCTGTTGCATCGGCAACATACTGAATAACCTTAAGAGCGTTTGCTACGAGAGTAGAGGTGATAGTTCTGATTTGAGCATCGCCAATAGTAGCCATATTACCGGTTGTTGCCAACTTAGGCATTGTGCCGTTGATATTTGCTCTTGTTGGGAACAAATCATTAACTACTGCTACAAGGCAATCGTTAAAAGCGGCTGCCATTGATGAGTAGTTAGCATAACTATTTTCGAAGAATTCATCGATTTTCGGAGTACCGAGCTGCAGGAAATACAGGTTGATAGGACCTGTCTGCATATTAAAGTAGTAATCGGCAAGCGGGCTGTATCTGAGCTTATTGAAGAGAGTTGTTTCATCAATATCAGACCATTTACCCTTTGAATCAGCAGCTGCTGTGCGGTCAAATTCATAGTTATGCTGTACCCAGCTCTTGAACTCGTTAGCGTCTGCAGCGCCGTAATCAGCGTAAACTGCCTCGAACCAAGCCTCTACCTTTTCAGCTGAATAGTCAACTGTAGGATTGCCGGTCCAAGAATTCTTGCTCTGTCTGCTTAACCAATAATAATATTCGTTATCGAAATTGGAGCCGTGTCCGCGTTCAACATTGTTGTTAACATGAACAAGCTTAATGGTATCCTTGAGAACTGTATCCCAAGCCATCTGAAGAGCTCTAAATCCGAAATCGAACAGGCTGTCTCCTACGGAAAGAGTAATCATTTTTGTGCTTTCTGTAGCAAGACCGTTTTCATCCGGGCTGCCGTAAGCGAAAAGTAAAACATTCTGATAGTTTCCGTCGTTATCAACGAATTCATCTGAATAAACAAGATTCGGGTCATAGCCGAGAGCACCGGCAGCAGTTTTGTAGTTAACTTTTTTATCTGTCATGTACTGCTTAATCTCTGCATAACGAGTTGCAGAGTTATCCAGAACATCAGTCTTTGTTGCCTTATCGGTATAGCTTTGATCATATGTTACGAGAACGCTGATCTTGTCAAGAAGCTCTGTTGTCAGCTTTTCAATAAGCTCATCGTCATAAACCCATGTAGCTGAGCCGTTGTTGAAAGCAGTAATTTCATCCTCTGTGTACCACTTGGTGTAGTTGAAAATGAGAGCCTGGGCGATATTGTAAATCAAATCTGACTCATAGCCGTCTTTACAACCAAGAAGGTTGCCTATCATACCGTAAACATCAAGTTTTACAAAGGTACCGAGTGTACCGAGTGTAAGGTCGCCTCTGAGAATATCACCGATAGGATCGTAGCCTCTGCCCGTATTATTATTGTATGTAGAGAAGTTATTCTGCAAAATACCGAGAACGCCTCTGATAATATCGCAGGATGATGTATTGCTTCTTCTCATACCTTCTGTAGGCGAAAGGTCAATTTTACCGAGTGTACCAACAAGTCCGCCCTTGCTCTTTAAAAGTGAGTTTACACTTTCAAGAGTTTCAAGAAGTTCGTCAACGCTGTGGGTATATACCTTGATAGAAGCAGAAAGAACTACAGGAACATCAAGGTCGATGGTTCTATTGGCCTTGTTATATGAATAGATACCGCTTGTAGGAAGCTTTTCTGAAAGCAGTCTGTCGATAACAGGACCGTATTCCTTGAGCATTACATCTGCATAGTCAAGAAGTGCAGTAGCTGTCTGCTCGTCGGATAAAACTTTCCACGCAAGGCTGTTGTACTCAACATCGCTGTCGTTGTACTTAACATCGTTGGACGCACCAAAGGCTGTAAGCACACCGGTGAAACAAGTTAACGCCATAACTACTGCCATAAACAGAGCAAGCAGCTTGCGCGAAAACTTTTTAGTTTTTGTTTTCATCCATTTTACCTCCATTTTGGAATTCTTTATGAGTGTAGAAGCACCCGTGCCCAAGCCGTGTTTCAAAATCTCTGACCATCAGGCAATCTGAGTTAGATTAGTGGCGAAAATGCCCCACAGCTAAAAAAGGGCGCAAAGGGCTCTATTAACACAAGTAGATTATCACACAAAAGGCAGAAAAAGTCAATACTCTTACTTAGTAAGAGGACTTTTTTGGCAAACTGTCCAAAAACGACCTGAAAATTTTTTGCAAAACAACGAAAATTTACATTTTATTAACAAATTGTTTTCGCTGAATTTACAATATATTGTGTTTGGCAAACAGGGTAAAGCACAAGCGCTTTACATTGAATTGCGTTTTGTAATGCCGTTTTGCTTTACAGGAAAAGGAGATGATAATAGACATATTTTCGATTTGTTTCTATTTACTCCGGAACGGAAAAAGCAAAAATTTGCGCCTTTTTGCCTTCAAAAGCCGAAGCATTTTTATAGTTTTTCAGCGCCGTTTTTCATCAAAAATTTCTCACTTATTAACAATTTGTTCAAAATTTTGAAAAAAGGTATTGACTTGCCCACTATTATTTGGTATAAATATATTGTATTTGTTCGTGCGTGCGTGGATTACTGCGCCCAAAAACACGAAAATTGTGTATAAACTGTTAACAAATTTACGGTTAATACACAATATACTGTTGAGGGCCGGCATACCGCCGCGTATATATAGCGAATTCACATTCGTTAAATCATATGTAAAGGAGAGAAAAATTATGAGAACGAGCAAAAAACTACTCAGCTTTTTCTTAGCTGTAGTAATGGTCATCACCACCTGCTCTGTCGGTTTTACTGCTTTTGCGCAGGATAACAGCAGCAGCATCTGGAAGACCGGGTGCGATGCGGACGACGCATTCACCACTCTCAACGGCTTAGCCGATGAGTTGCCGCAGCTTCTTATGGGTATCGATGCGCTCAGCGCGTACATTGCCGACCCGGTTTACGAGAAGTATGCGAAGGCTGACGGTAAGACAGCAGCAGATCTTACCGCCGCAGAAAAAACTGCTATTGCCCAAAAGGCAACACTGCAGGATGTACTTGGATGTTTGCAGCCGATGCTTACAGGCATGCTTTACAGCCAAAGCCAGGACGCTTTCCTGACATGGCTTGCAGACAAATATCCGGCGTACTCAGCCGCAGCTAAAAAGAGCTACGGATTCGATTATCTTAACGATAACGGAGACAACGCTCTCAGCTTTTATCAGCTGATTATGCTTTGCGACAAATACAAGAGTGTCGACGACTCAGGCACTCTTGCAGAATGGTATGACAAGCTTGTTGAGCTTGCAAGGCTCTATCCCGAGCTTTACCTTCAGGACCAAGCCGAAAACGATATCGTTGAGGGTATTGCGGAGCAAATCAGAGGCCATGTTACTCTTCAGCCAGGCGGAAGCACAAACGCAGATGACTACACATGGTACAACGCAACACTTTACGACTTAAAGAATTTCAGCTTTGATTTCGGAGACAATGCTGCTCTTGTTCAAAGGAAGATTGACCAGTGGAACGCAAGATGTACTGCAATCGGAAGTCCGTTTAAGGCTGCTGATTTCGGCGAGTATATTTACTACGCAAAGGGCATTGGTTATACTCTTTCGAGCCACTATGTTTCCGAATACTTCAAGTCAATCAAAACTGCCGGCGACACCATTACATACAAGGGTACCGCAGACATTTACGGCAGGGGCGCAGTAGATTACAACATCACTGACGAAATCACTTTAAGCAACTACTCAGACCTTTTGAGAGACGCTACTCTCGAAGCTGCAGGCTGTGATAACGCTCTTGACTACCTTGACCCTGTTCCCGACTACACCGATGAAATCAACAATCTTAAGGCCCAAAGAGAGCTCGCCTCCGCAAAGGCAGCCGAATTGACAGAGTCATATAGCAATGGTAAAGGTGGCGACACCGAGGGATACGAGGCTCAGGTTGAGGCAATCAAAACCTACTACTATGAACAGGCAGCGGCCCACAAGGCTACATACGAAAACAGTATTGTAGGAGCTACTACGGCTGCTATCAGAAGAGCGCAGACCACATATAGAAACAATATGAACAAGCTGAACAAGGCTGTTTATAATCCTAATTCAGATAAGCCTGTTGCTACTGCTTCTTCACCGTACTATGTACTCACTAATCCAACAAAGGAATTTGACGACTACATTGCAAACGGCACACTTCACACACTGATGAATGCCTCTCAGCTTGGTACTCTCAACAACAAGTACGCAGAGGAAATTGCAGTAGTTAAGAACTACCCTGCATATCCTGCAGCAGGCTCCTTTAAGCCGATTTCCGTATATGACAGTGAAATCGCAGAGCTTGAAGCAAAGCAGGAGGCAGCTAATTCAGGTGCAAGAAGCTTTACAGAGGAATACGCTCAGTCATTTATGAAGATGCAGGCTGACAAATTCTTCGCCGAGCAAATTATCTACAACGGTTCAGACAGAATCGGTAACTCAAAATACTATCAGTCAATCCTTAACGGTATTGTTATTGAAAACAGCAACGCAACAACGGTTGCAGATGTTGACGAGCTTGCAGCAGCTAAAATGCCCGAGGGCAAGGCTACCTGCCAGCTTACCGATGAGGAAATCGTTGAATTCGGTACTGTAATCAGCTCAACAGCCGGCTACCTTACCAGCGACTACTGGATTGACGGTGAGCAGACAATGACCGAAGGCTCTCAGGCAGGCAAAACCTTTACTCTTCCCGAGTCCTTGCTTGGTACATCAGTTGCAAAATACTTCTATGCAGTTGACAGCACCAGAACCTATGAGACAACAGAACACCGTCTCGGTCTTTACGCTGCATTTAAAGACAATGATAAGGACGCTATCAACAAGTATTACAAAGAGGCTTACGACTATGCGCGCTCCGAGGCAGCCCGCGATGTTATGATTGCAACAGGACTTGTAAGCGATGTTTCATTCAGAAACAGCTCAACAGGTCTTTACGACATAATTGATGTTGAAAGCTTTACCGCTGCTCAGCAGGAAAAGGCACTTGCAGCAATAGAAGCTAACAGCGGTGTTGTTCTTACTAAAGAGCAGGAGGCTGTTTTAAAGGCTGACTACACAACTCCTCTTTATGATGCGTTGGGCACAGTTGTTCTTAACCAGCTTCTTAACGACATTATCGTAAATGCTCTAACCGACCCGAACCTTATCGGACTTGGTCAAAGCATTGAAGATATGGTAAACGGACTCCTTGTTACAAAGATTAACCTTAACGATGTTGTTACAGACATTTGGGCAGACCTTATGAAGTCGCCTGTTGAAACAATCATAAACCTTCTTCCTACTCTTACAGTATTGCTTGACGAGGTTCTTGCTCCGATATTGTTCAACAAGAGCGGCGATGTTTACAACGGACTTCTTGACGGTCTTTGCGATGTTATCGGTTCGGCAAACTATGGCTCATACATCGGTATGTCAACAATTTGCTTCGACCTTAACACAATACTTCCAAATCTTATGCACTGGTTAATGGGCGATACCGATTACGCAGGCATTACATACTGGAACAACGGTGCAGATAAGACCGTAATGCTTCAGCAGAAGCCGTTGAGCGGTGCAGCACAGACTGTTGTTTACAACAAGTCAAATGTTCCTACAGATGCTGACGAGGTAGCCGCTATCTTTGACCACTACGCAGTAGAGGATGCAAACGGCAACGCTATCGTAAGACAGGGTGCAGAAAAGGCTTACAGCTATGTTTACCTTGATAAAACCTACGAAAGCTTTGCGGCAGTATTCGAGGATAACGCAAAGGCTCAGTTTAACTGCTACTTCACATACGAGGGCAGTGTTCCCCATATTACAGGTATATATGCTGCCGACCTTGCTCTTAAGGACGCAGAGATTGCAGACCTTAACAAGATATTTGCTAAGCTCGTCGACTACGAAACCGTTAAGGATAAGGACGGAAACGCAGTTAAGGATGAGGACGGTAACGAGATTAAGCAGCTTAAGAAGGATGACGACGGAAATCCCATTGCGTCACCAAGCGCTACTGCAAATATTCTTGCAGAGGTTGTAACCGAGCTTGCTACTCTGTTTACCGCGTCAATTGATGAATTCGTTGCAGACGACTCACTTGTTAACGCAAAGAAATACGATGTTCAGGATCAGATTATCGGAAACGGACTTAACAACATCTTTGTTGCTATTCCGCAGTTATTCGATATTATGGAAAACCTTGCGGCAGACAAGTACGGCATAGCAAAGGACGCATGGACCTATTGCTACAAAGGTAAGATGGTTCCGAGAGAAGATCATCCGGACCAGCTTCTTAACTCTGACCTTGAAGCACTTAAGTCATTTGCAATCAGTCCTAACGCAGTTGATACATTTGACTGCTTCGCAGGAATTTTCGTTGAGGATTGGCTTAACGCTATATTCAGCATTCTTAATAATGTAATTTCTACAGACAACAAAATTTCAAGTAATCTTCCGATTATTTCCGGCTTGCTTAACGCTTTGGGCGGCTTCAGTGAGGACAGTATTATTACAGATGTTCTCAACGGTGTATTCCAGATTGAGCGTGAGGACGATGATTCCTTCGCCTTTATAAAGCGTGCAAACGGACTTACCGGTCTTTCAAAGAATCATGCTTACTTCCTGCTTACAAATGTCGGCAGACTTGTTGAGGTAATCAAAAAGCTTTCTACATCGGGCGGTTCGGTAAGCGGAGATTCACTTATCAGCGCAACAACAAAGAAGGCGGCTTCAACAGCGCCTACAATCAAAAATGCAAAGGCTAACTCAAAAACATATACAAAAACAGAGTTAAGCAATGCAACGGATCTCATTAACAATCTTGACAAGATGCTTTCTTCTCTCCTTTCAGACAGCACTCTTAACGGATTTAGTTTAGATTCAGCAGACAATATTCTTGCCGGCGTAGTTTCCTTCTTCTCAAATTATTTGGGCAGAGACTGCTATACAGAGCTTGCAAGACTTGTTAACGAATATACCTTCTACATTACCGGCAAGGACACTCATACCGCAAACAGCAAAAATGATGTAGATGCCAAGAAGGTTTACACAAACGATTCAATGACAGGACTTATGGTTGAAACCTTCCTGCTTATTGAAAATATTGTTGAAAATCTCTTTGGTGAGTTCACGGGAACATTTACATTAGAAAACGGTAAGACAGCTAACTACAACCTGATTACCGAAGCTATCGAGGGTGTAATTTCACCTGACGCAATATGCGTAAGACTTGACGGTTATGATAAGGTTGCCAAGGAGCTTACAAAGTATAACTGCTGGCACAACGCCGCGGCAACAACCTCCAGAGGCAACTACAAAATCAGTCTTGACTGGGGTATCAAGGCAGGCGATAAGGACGCATTCTTCAACGCACTTGCCGCTTCACTCAGACTTGTATCCTCAGTATTCGGCGTACTTCTTGTTGATACCGGATGGTACAACTCGGTAGTATCTCCTTTGCTTAACGCATTCTGCAAGCCAAACGGCATTAAGGTTGATTCAGCCGCAGAATTTGCAAAGCTTAAGAACGGATACCACGACGAAGCACTGCTCGGTCTTATCAGACCTATTGCAGGCTGGCTTGATGCTTTGCTTGCAAAGCCGGTAACCACACTTATTAAATCTGTTCAGGGTATTGCAGGAATACTTGACGATAAGAACGGTGCAACAATCGCTTCTATCGTTAAGGGTGCAATTACTCCTCTTGCCGCAGAAATCAACGGACTTGGCAACATCTTCGGTATTTCAAGCGACAAACTGTTGGCGACATCACCTACTCTTAAGGCAATGATTTGCGGAACAACCGACAAGGACGGCAAAAAGATTCCCGGCCTTGTAGATAAAATCGGTGCTTACGCTAATACAAAGAACATTAAGATTAAGGGCTACTCATTAAGCGGAAGCAATCTTATTCCGATTGTTAACAAGCTTCTTGCGGGCACCGGAATTCAGTTAAAGCAGATTAGCTGGAGAAAGCTCAGCACAGCAAAATCACCTGCTGCGGCTCTTGTATATGTTCTTGACTATCTGTTTGAAACAATTCTTGAAAATAAGAACCTAACAGCTATCGCTAAGCTTATTGATAACGATATTGTTACAATGCTTGTTGAAGCTATTAAGGCAGGCAAGATTCAGTCAACAGACCTTCTTGCTTTGATAAACAAGGTGCTTGAGGTTACAGACAGCCCAACACTCGTTTACTGGACATTCGCTCAGTACCTACAGGAGCTTACGGAATCATTTGTTTATCCTAAGGGAGTAACAAAGCAGATGGCAGACAACGGCGTTACTCAGCTCGACACTGCAATCAGCTCCGTGCTTTCACTCCTCGGTTCACTCGGCGTAGATTTAGGCGCTGACGACCTTCAGGGTATAATCAGCAAGAACCTGTTTACAAACAAGCTTCTCACCTCGCTTGCTACCGGTCTTTTCGGTGCGCTTGACAATGCAGACCCAACTGTTAAGACAATTCTTTCACAGCTTGGAATTGTTTGCTCAACAAAGGATATTGCAAAGCTTCTTACAGACAAGAGCTACGGCAACACCTACTCATCAGCCGCAAAGACAATTAAGGCTGCAAAGAGCTGGAGCGATATTAAGACAATCAACTGGGGCTTCAAGGATGGCTCGGCAAAGGCTCAGCAGGGCTTTGTAAATGCACTTGCCGCAATCCTTCGTCCGTTTACAGATGTTCTTGAGGTATTCCTCAACGAAGGCACACTTCAGCTTAACGACCTTCTTTACGAATTGATTATGTCAATCAATGTTAAGAAGACAACAACTACTCTCAGCATTTCCGAAGGCGATGTTCCGATTACGGCAGTTATTACCTACTCTATGAAGAACGGCGTATTCAAGCTGAGCGTAAAGGAAAGCAAGGACAACAGAAAGTACACATTACCTTCAACCCTTGTGCTTGATTTAGCATCACTTAAGACAACTCTCAGCGATGTTAAGCTTGAAGGCACAAACGGCTACAACAGTGCAATCATTCCTCTTCTTGAGGCTCTTGGCTGCACAAATGTTAAAACATACAGTCAGTATCAGAAGGATGCTGACAAGGCAAAGGATAACCTGCTGCTTGATATTCTTAATCCGCTTGTTGGCGACAGCAGTAATTCCTTCCTCAACAAGCTTTGCGCTAATCCGGTAAGCGAGCTTACAAAGCTTCTTCCGAATATTGCAATGTATCTTGATGCTCACGGACTTTCACAGCTTCTCAGCAACCTGCTTGCTCCCGTAACAGAAATCATTTACGCAGCGGCAGACACACTGAAGCTTGACAAGACAATCGAGAATATGCTTGGTATGCCTTTGGGCGACGTTGTAGGTATGCTTCTCGGTATGGACGCAGGTGATATTACACTTGAGCTTTCAGACCTTACAACCTTTAATGTTGAAGACTTGATTATTCCGATTGTTAACATCATCTTTATCTCAAGCGACAACACCGCATTAAACGGACTTCAGCTTAAGAATATTGATTGGAACGCATTAATCAGCCTTGGTACAAAATCTACATATCAGAGCAAGGCTACAGGCGCTAACGGCAAATACCTGACCGGCAAGAGAGTAACAAATGTTGATCAGGGCAAGGTACTCGTTGCAGTGCTTCGCTATGTTGCCGATACACTTGTAAGCAATGCTTCCTCAATTAAGAAGCTTATTTGCGGAATTGACGCAATCAAGAAGAACGACACAATTGCTTCTATCATCAAGAGCGTATTTAACACAATAGGCACTGCGTCACCTGACCAGATAGTTGCGGCAGTATTCTATCTCCTTGACGGCGAGCCTACAAACGCTTTCTGGGATTACACAGCATATAAGACAGGCAGCTACAAGTTCTCCTATCCCGACGGAATTGATGTTGACTTCCTTAAGTCACTTCCTCCGATGCTTGACGGACTTATCGGCTCACTGCTTGACCTTAACGAAACAATCGGCAACGCTCTCTTCAAGGATGAGCTTGTCAGCAAGCTTGCAAAGGGACTTTACGGTGCAGTTGAAGGCGTTAAGGTTGGAGATTCAACATTAACTGCTCTTCTTGCTCAAACAGACATTGACTTCTCAACAGGCAATGTTGCCGCACTCCTTGTTGATAAGGATTACGGTCAATCATACGAGAGCGCCGCATCGGTAATCAAGTCGGCAGGCTCTTGGGCAAATGTAAATGTTGATTCGCTTAAGTGGGGCGTAAAAGACAGAGACAGCTTCTTCCACGCTTTAGTTGCAGTTCTCCGTCCTATCTACGGCGTACTTGATGTACTTCTTAACGACGCTTCGCTGGGTATCTTCGATATTGTAAGAATCCCCGGCTCTAACGGATATACTTCATCAATCGTTCCGGTTCTTGAGGCATTCTCCTGCTACAATGTTAAGACTCAGTATCAGTACAGGCAGGATATAATCAAGGAATATGACGCAATACTCCTTGACATCATCAATCCTCTTTGGGATAAGATTGAAGACCTGCTTGCAGCACCGCTTCAAACCTTGGCAGCTATGGTTCCGAACCTTGCACTGTTCATCGGCAACGACGGACTTTGCCAGATTATCGACAACCTGCTCACTCCGGTTTCAGCTCTTATTGACGCAGTAAGACCGGTAGTAGATTTGAACAACCTGCTTAATGCTCTTCTTCCTGCACTGGGCGTAGACATTAACGGTTTGATGGCTAAGATAGGCGTTACAAACTTCTCTCTTGACCTTTATGACCTTAACAAAACTCTCAGACCGCTTCTCAGCGGCGACGCTATAATTCCTCTTATCAACAACATTCTCGGTATGATTGATATTAAGGGCACAAAGCTCGATATCAAGCTTAACGATGTTGATTGGCTCCAGCTTGCAAGCCACGGCAAGACTATTGTCGGCGCATCACAGGCTGCAACCTACGGTGCAAGAATTTATGTTGAGGGTGATTCTTCAGAAACCTTGATTGCTGTTCTCAGATACCTGATTAACACAATCAACACCGGAGACAACTTCGACAACATCAGCAACCTTATCGGAGGACTTATCGGCGGTGCAGACGACTCTATCTCAGGCGTAGTTAACAATGTTCTCGCAATTCTCACAGAGGGCGACACAGACGATGTAATCGCCGCACTTGTTGACCTTCTTCAGACACTTGCTTAATTAGCCTAAACAGAGCAATGCAAACTGAATAAAAAAACTGACCGGCGGGCGAAAGCCTGCCGGTCTTTTCTGTTATCTTCTTAATTTTAGTTTGCGGTGTCCGTTATTGTTGCGGTTCAAATATCTTTATTAAAAGCTTAATTTTCTATTTGAGAATTCTTTTACATTTGCCTGTTTTACCGATTATTTGCATTATATATAATGTATTAAATATTTATAGCTTGCAGTTAAGTCTGCTGACGGCGTCAATGTCCTCAAGCTCATCCTTAGTAAATGGCTGTGCCTGTAGTGCCTTAAGGTTTTCCAAAAGCTGTGCCTTTGAATGAACGCCGATAAGAACCGAGGTTACCGCCTCATCCTGAACAAGCCACTGAATTGCCAGCTGTGAAAGCGTTTGCCCTCTGCCCTGTGCAATTTCATAAAGCCGTGCAATTTGAGCAGGTCTTACCTCGTTGTAGCCAACGTGCTTTTGCAGAGCATCCTTACCGTAAAGCCTTGAGTTTTCGGGAATACCCTTTGCATATTTGTCGGAAAGCTGACCCTGTGCCAAGGGTGAAAAGGCTATAATTCCCTTGCCCTTTTTAACTGCCTGCTCCTTAAGTCCGTTTTTCTCTATCTCTCGGTCAAAAAGAGAATATCTGTTTTGATTAATTATAAAAGGAATTCTGTAATCCTCTGCCAAATGGTGCATTTTGTGCATATGATTGCCGTCGTAATTGCTTATGCCGGCATAAAGAGATTTGCCCTGACGAACAATGTCGCTAAGGCAAAGTGCCGTTTCTTCAAGAGGAGTTTCCAAATCCATACAGTGATGATAAAAAATATCTACATATTCAAGCCCCATTCTTTTAAGGCTTTGGTCAAGAGAAGCCATCAAATATTTTCTGCTGCCTCCCCTACCGCCGTAGGGACCCTGCCACATTTCATAGCCTGCCTTAGTGCTTATAATCAGCTCGTCGCGGTACGGCTTAAGATTTTCCTTGAAAATTTTTCCGAAATTAATTTCAGCCGCGCCGGGCGCAGGTCCGTAGTTATTTGCCAAATCAAAATGAGTAATGCCCATATCAAAGGCAGTAAGGATTATATCCTTCATTTCGTCGTAATCCGCCGCGTCGCCGAAATTCTGCCAAAGTCCTAATGAAATTTCCGGCAGGCGAAGTCCGCTTTTTCCGCAGTAATTATATTTCATTTGCCCGTATCTGCTTTCATTTGCACAGTACATAATAATCACCCTTTCAAAATAATATTAATTTGTTATCCAAATAAATTATACAGCCAAAGGACTCTGCGGTCAACGGATATTTAATTTGCGGCTGTTTTTATCATCAAAATAATTCCGATAATGTAATATGCTGACAATAAAGGTCTATTTTGTTTTGAATTACTATAATTGCTCATTGAATAATTTATCATTATATGTTAAAATACAATCTGAAATGATATGCATTAAAGCATATCCTGCAAAAAGTATATATTTTTTGCGGTTATCACTTAAGAGAGGATGTAGCTTATGAAGCAAGGCAAGGCTTTTAAAAGGGGCGTTCACCTGTTTGACGGCAAGGAGCTTTCGCAGGACTGCCCTATTAAACCCATTGAAGCCGGAGCTGTTATGGTTTATCCGTTGACGCAGCACATCGGCGCACCTGCCAAGGCAGTTGTTGCAGTGGGCGACAGAGTGCTGAAGGGTCAGCTTATTGCAGAGGCAGAGGGATATATCAGCGCCCCTGTTCACAGCTCTGTTTCCGGAACGGTAAAAGCAATTGAACCGAGAGAGGTTGTCAGCGGCGGAAGGGTTGACAGCATTGTTATCGAAAATGATTTTCAAGAGGAAGCAACCGATAATTTCGGTGCTGAAAGAAATCTTGAAGACCTTTCGGCAGATGAAATTGACGAGATAGTAAAGAATGCGGGAATAGTCGGCTTAGGCGGCGCAGGATTCCCCACAGGAGTTAAGCTGACTCCAAAAAACGCTTTGGAAATTGAGACGGTTATTATTAACGGCTCGGAGTGCGAGCCTTACCTTACCTCCGACTACCGCATAATGCTTGAAAGAGGCGAGGAGCTTATTAAAGGTATTAAGGCGGTACAAAAGCTGCTGCCTGCCGCCAAGGCTCTTATTGCAATAGAAAGCAACAAGCCGGAAGCTATCGCAAGGCTTGACGAAATGACAAAGGATATTGACGGTATTGATGTTATGAAGCTTCATACAAAATATCCTCAGGGCGGCGAGCGTCAGCTTATTTACGCAGTAACAGGCAAAAGAATTAACTCAAAAATGCTGCCTGCCGACGCCAAGTGCCTTGTTATTAACATTGCAACCTGCTATGCAATTTACGAGGCAGTTTACAAACGAATTCCCCTTATCCACAAGGTTATGACTATTACCGGCGAGGGTGTAAACACTCCCTGCAATGTTGATGTTCCGCTTGGAATGAGCCACAGCGAACTTCTTGAAAAGTGCGGCGGTGCAAGGGAGGATGTTTGTAAGCTGATTTCAGGCGGACCGATGATGGGAATGGCTATCAGCCACACCGATGTTCCCATTGTTAAAACCTCGTCAGCCATTCTTGCCTTTACGGCAGACGATGTGGCGGCTCTCGGTCAGTCTAACTGTATTCACTGCGGCAAATGCGTGGGCGCCTGCCCTCAGCACCTTATTCCGCAAATGCTTGCAAAATCCGTTAAAGCAACAGATTTTGACAGGTTTGATACCTTAGGCGGTATGGAATGTGTTGAATGCGGCTGCTGCACATATGTATGCCCGGCAAAAATTCCGCTTACGCAGATGTTTAAGATGGGCAAGGCAAAGCTTCGCGAAGCAATGCAGAAAAGGTAAGGAGGGAACTTTATTATGTATAATGTATCGGTGTCACCGCACATTAGGTCACAGAACACTACAAAGGCGATTATGCGCGATGTGGTTATTGCCCTTCTTCCAATACTTGCCTTTGGTGTTTATCACTTTGGATTACACGCGCTTTTGGTTATTGCGGTAAGCGTTGCAACCTGCGTGGCTTCGGAAGCAATATTTGAACTGCTTGCAAAAAAGCCAATAACTGTTTTTGATTACAGCGCAGTTGTAACAGGTCTTATTCTTGCAATAAATCTTCCGCCAAATGTTGCTTGGTGGATTCCCGTAATCGGCGGCGTATTCGCTATTGTTGCAGTAAAAATGCTTTTCGGCGGATTAGGTCAAAACTTTATGAATCCTGCTCTTGCCGCAAGGTGCTTTTTGCTGATTTCATTTACCTCGCGTATGACCGATTTCAGCATAGACGGCGTATCGGGAGCAACTCCCCTTGCCTCTCTTAAGGCAGGCGAAAGTCCCGATGTACTTACACTGTTTTTAGGTCTGCACGGCGGCTGTATCGGCGAGGTTTCCGCCCTTGCAATTCTTGCAGGCGGTATTTACCTTATTGCCAAAAGAGTTATTTCCGTAAGAATTCCTTTAACCTACATTCTTTCCACCGCCGTATTTATTGCAATTATTACCGCGATAACAGGCGGAGATTTAACAGTAAATTATATTCTGGGTGAAATGTTTGCCGGCGGACTTCTTGTTGGTGCCTTCTTTATGGCAACTGACTATGCAACAAGTCCCATTACTCACGCAGGTCAGATTGTTTACGGCATTGTTTTGGGACTGCTTACTGCTCTGTTCAGAACCGTCGGTTCATCGGCAGAGGGCGTATCCTACGCAATAATCATCGGCAACCTGCTTGTTCCGCTGATTGAAAAAATAACCGTACCGAAGCCTTTCGGCAATGAGAAAGCGAAAGGAGATGCAAAATAATGGCAAAGAAAAAATCAAGCATAGCCATTAATACCTTAATATTATTGGCGGTAACCTTTGTTGCAATCCTCGCGCTTGCTCTTGTTAATCAAATTACCTCTGAGCCTATTAAGCAGGCAGAAATAGCCGCCAGAGCAGAGATATACAAAAGCGTTTATCCCAATGCGGCGGAATTTGCCGAAATCGAAAACACTCAGGAGCTGCTTGACGCCTCGGCATCTATGCTCAGCTCAAACGGACTTGACGGCTGTACCGTTAACGATGTGCTTGCCGTTACAACCGCTTCAGGCGAAGCAGAGGGCTATGTTATAGCCGCAACCTGCCCTGAGGGCTACGGCGGTGATATTCAGGTGGCTATCGGAATTAAAGGCGGCGTGCTGACCGGCTTTGATGTTGTATCAAACAGCGAAACCGCCGGTCTTGGCTCAAAATGCACCGAGCCTGAATTTAAGTCCCAATTTGCAGGAAAGCCTGCGGCACTGCTTGAATATACGAAAACAGGCGCAAGCGCCGATAACGAAATTGACGCTATCAGCGGCGCAACTATTACTACAAACGCGGTAACAAAGGCCGCAAACGCCGCAATATTGTTTTACCAAGCTAATTTCGCCGACGGCTCTGCCGTGAAAGGAGAGTGAGATAAATGAAGGGTATTTTGGAAAGACTGTATAACGGTATTGTAAAAGAAAATCCCACCTTCGTTCTGATGCTCGGAATGTGTCCCACTCTTGCGGTAACCACCGGCGCCAAAAACGGATTGGGTATGGGACTTGCCACTATGGCAGTATTGGTAATGTCTAATATGCTGATTTCCCTGCTTCGAAAGGTTATTCCCCAGGGCGTCAGAGTTCCCGTATATATTATTATAATCGCTTCCTTCGTAACTATTGTTGAAATGCTTATGCACGCATATGTTACCTCGCTTTACAGCAGCTTAGGCATCTTCATTCCGCTGATTGTAGTTAACTGCATTATCTTCGGCAGAGCAGAAACCTATGCCTCAAAAAACAGCGTTATATATTCGATATTTGACGGAATAGGCATTGGCTTAGGCTTTACAATAGGTCTTACCGTAATTGGTCTTATAAGAGAGCTTATAGGAAGCGGAACCGCCTTTGGCTTTCAGGTTATGCCGGAGAGCTACGAGGGCGTATCAATATTTGTAATGGCTCCCGGCGCATTCTTTGTTCTTGCAATTCTGTGCGCTATACAAAACAAGCTTAAGCTTAAGGGCGCCAACAGGCACACAAAAGGAAACGGCGGCTGCAGCGGCAACTGCGCAAGCTGTCCGTCAGCTAAGGAGGCAGAGGAATAATGGCTAAAACTTTATTTTTGGTACTTCTTACAACCGCTTTAATTAACAATGTTGTTTTAAGTCAGTTTTTAGGTATCTGCCCGTTTTTAGGCGTTTCGAGAAATATTAAAACAGCGGCAGGAATGGGCGGCGCGGTAATATTTGTTATTACTCTTTCCTCTGCGGTTTCAAGCCTGCTTTATAACTATGTGCTTGTTAAATTCAATTTAACCTATCTTAAAACAATCGTATTTATTATTGTAATTGCATTCCTTGTTCAGCTTGTGGAGCTGTTTCTTAAAAAGGCAGTTCCTGCGCTTTACAAAAGCCTTGGCGTTTATTTGCCGCTGATTACAACAAACTGCGCTGTTTTGGGTACTGCGCTGACAAATGTTCAGTCCTCAAACGATTTTGTTACAAGCGTTGTTGCCGGAATAGGCACATCGGTAGGCTTTTGCATTGCCATTGTTATTATGGCAGGCGTTAGAGAAAAGACGGAAAACAACGATTTTCCCGAAAGCTTCAGGGGTACTCCGGCAGTGCTTATGACGGCCTGCCTTATGTCCATTGCATTTTACGGCTTTAATGTGTTTGCATAAAATACGGGGAGGAAGCTGAATGAATATAACTGAAATCATCACTGCCGTTGGGGTAGTGTGCGCAATAAGCCTTATTATCGGCATTGTTTTAGGCGTTGCCGAAAAGGTTTTTCATGTTGATGTTAACGAAAAGGAAACTGCGGTCCGCGAGGCTCTGCCCGGAAGCAACTGCGGCGGCTGCGGCTACGCAGGGTGTGACAGTCTTGCAAAGGCTATTGCAAACGGCGAGGCTCCCGTTTCCGCCTGCCCTGTGGGAGGAAAGGCGGCGGCAGAGCAGATTGCCGCAATTATGGGCCAAGAGCTTGGCGAAATGCAGAGAATGGTTGCATATGTTAAGTGCGACGGAACTGCGGAAAAGCGAGAGGGCGACTATAATTACTTTGGTATAGACAGCTGTGTTTATGCGGCAAAAATGCCCGGCTCAAGCCCCTACGCCTGCAAATTCGGCTGCTTGGGCTTCGGCTCCTGCGCAAAGGTTTGCCCCCAGCGTGCAATAAGAATTATTGACCGCAAGGCTGTAGTTGACGAAAGTCTTTGCGTAGCCTGCGGAAAATGCTTATTATTCTGCCCCTACTGAATTATTGAGCTTGTGCCTGCAAACTCCTCATACTGAGTTCAGTGCTCATCTCTTTCAAAGGGCAAGGA
>CALYNN010000002.1 GCA_945221685.1 uncultured Clostridia bacterium
CCCACCGAGATCTACACGCCTAAGATCGGCGGCAGCTTCAGATGTGTATAAGAGCCAGAAGCAAAGCTCCTCGGGGTCGTGGTCACGCAGGCGCAGGTTTTCTTCCTTAATGCCTATTGAGTACAGCCAATCGCGGCAGAAGCCTCTCCAGTAGTCAAACCACTCAAGGTCGGTGCCGGGCTTGCAGAAGAATTCAAGCTCCATTTGCTCAAATTCTCTTACACGGAAAATAAACTTACCCGGTGTAATTTCGTTTCTGAAGGATTTACCGATTTGAGCAACGCCGAAGGGGATTTTCTTTCTTGTTGTTCTCTGCACATTTGCAAAGTTTACGAAAATACCCTGCGCCGTTTCGGGACGAAGATAGATTTCGTCCTTAGCGTCCTCGGTAACGCCCTGAAATGTTTTGAACATAAGGTTAAACTGACGAATGTCTGTAAAATTATTTGCGCCGCAGTTGGGACAGGGAATGTTGTGCTCCTTAATGTATGCCGCCATTTCCTCGTTGCTCCAGCCTGCAACATTAGTGCCGTCGAAGCTTTCGATAAGGTCGTCGGCTCTGTGCCTTGTTTTGCAGTCGCAGCAGTCCATAAGCGGATCTGAAAAGCCGCCTAAATGACCTGAAGCCACCCATGATTGAGGGTTCATAAGAATAGCGGAATCAAGACCTACATTGTAGTGGTTCTCCTGAATGAACTTTTTGCGCCACGCTTTTTTTATGTTTTCCTTAAGCTCAACGCCAAGAGGACCGTAGTCCCAGGTGTTTGCAAGACCTCCGTAAATTTCGGAGCCGGCATATACAAAGCCTCTGCCCTTGCTTAAAGCCACAAGCTGCTCAAGTGTTTTTTCTGTGTTTAACATATGATAAACCTCCAACTGTAATAACTGATTATATATTACAGAACATTTTACTATTTTTTTTATAATAAGTCAATATCAATTAAGAAGTAACCGAAATCAAAAGCATATCTCCGGACTGAAAATATTTTTAGTGAAAGTGCAGTGACTTTTTCGCATATTATTTATCGGTGATAAAATGAAAAAGATTAGCATAAAAGAAAAGCTTTCCGTCAGTCCTAAAGAGCTGTTGTTCGGTGAGCCGCGAATTGAAATGTCGGGCAACGAATGTCTTGTTGACGGAATGCAAAGCATTATCGAATATTCCGATACAAAAATTACGGTAAGTCTGGGATCTCAGCAAATTACCTTTTTAGGCGACGGACTGCGCATAAATTCCTTTACCGGTGAGGGAGCTGTTGTTGAGGGCAATATTATTTCTATGGAGTTTTCACAGTGATACGATTTTTCAGATTTATTTTCGGTTATGTGGATTTTGCCTTTATGGGCGGCTTTTGCGAGGATTTTTTAACCGAGTGCTTTAAGCGGGGAATTGAGCTTCGAAGCGCCTGCAAAACCGATTACGGCTTTAAAGCAAGCTGTCGTGCCTCCGAATATAAAAAGCTTCACCGCATTGCATATGCTCACGGCGGCAGAGTAAAAATAATAGAGAAGCACGGACTGCCCTTTATTGCAATGCCGCTTAAAAACAGAGCGGGGCTTGCGGTGGGAGCTGTTGCCTTTGTACTCGTAGTCTCCTTGTTAAACTCTTTTGTGTGGAGGGTGGAGGTTGTCGGCAACAGCACCGTAAGCGACACCTCGGTTTGTTCATTCCTTGAGCAAAACGATTTGAAATCAGGAGTAATGTGGAGCAGTGTTGACAGGGATAGACTGTGCCTGGCGCTTATGAGCGAGTTCAAGGATTTTTCATGGGTGCATATCAATAAGCAGGGAGCTGTGGCAAGAGTGGAAATCAGCGAGCGCACGCCTGAGCCGAAGCCTGCCGATGAGGAAAAGCTGGCAGGAAATAATGTTTTTACCCGTCAGCTTCAGGTTGCGGCTTACCGCGAGCAGCGCGATTTAACCGTAAAAAGCATAAAGACCTATAAAAAATTCTGCTTTTTCGGAATAAAAATACCTCTTTACATTAATTATAGGAAAGGTGATATTTCAAATTCAAGCACAAGGTATCTTGAAATTAAAGGTGTAGCCCTGCCGATAGGTATAGAAATCCTTGAGGAAAGCTATGTTGAATATAGAACAAAAACTCTTGATGACGGCAGTGTAAAGGAGCTTGCCGAAAAAAAGCTGAAGATTGCCGAGGAGCAGGAGCTTGACGGCTTTGAAATAATAAACAAGTCTCAAAAGATAAGGTTAGACGCCGATAAATGCAGTATTGCAGTGGTATATACTGTCAAAAGAAAATAATCATTTAACCTTGAAAGCGTAAAAGTAATGTGGTAAAATGTATGGGAAAGAAATAATAAAATCGTAAGGAGGTAACGCTATGCAAATGACTTTCCGATGGTTCGGAGCTGATAAGGACACCGTTTCTCTTGAGCAAATCAAGCAGATACCGGGGGTTACCGGTGTTGTTCCTGCTCTTCACTATCTTCCTGCCGGCGAAGCGTGGGAGATGGAGGATGTGCAGAAAATGTACGACGAAATTACTGCCGCCGGACTTACTATGGAATGTATAGAAAGCGTAAATGTTCACGAGGATATTAAGCTTGGACTGCCAAGCCGTGATAGGCTTATAGAAAATTACAAAACATCTATCCGAAATCTCGCCAAGGTGGGCGTAAAGGTTATATGCTATAACTTTATGCCTGTGTTTGACTGGACGAGAACAGATTTATATATGCCCCTGCCCGACGGCTCTACCTGCCTTTGCTACGACGGCAAGCAGGTTGAGGGCAAGTCCCCGGAGGATATGTTCCGCGAGATTGACGATAATTCAAACGGCTATGCTATGCCCGGCTGGGAAACCGAGCGTATGGGCGAAATCAAGGAGCTTTTTGAAAAATATAAGGGCATTACCGCCGATGATTTGTGGGAAAATCTTAAGTATTTTCTTGAGGCAATTATGCCTGTTTGCGAGGAGTGCGATGTCAAAATGGCAATACACCCCGATGATCCGCCCTGGGGTATTTTCGGCTTGCCGAGAATTATAACAGGCAAGGACGCTATTGTTAAGCTTCTTAATATGGTGCCCAGCAAATATAACGGCATAACTCTTTGCACCGGTTCTTTAGGCGCAAGCCCCAAAAACGATATGGTGGAAATCATCAAAGCCGCAGGCGACAGAATTTATTTTGCTCACCTTCGTAATGTTGCAATAAACGATAAGTGGTTTAACGAAACTGCCCACGAAAGCGACGCAGGCTCCTTGGATATGTACGAAATTGTTAAGGCACTTCAGGAGGTTGGCTTCGACGGATATATCCGTCCCGACCACGGCAGAATGATTTGGGGCGAGGTTGCCCGTCCCGGCTACGGACTTTTCGACAGAGCGTTGGGCGTAAGCTATCTTAACGGTCTTTGGGAAGCAGTGAAAAAAAGCAGAAAGGAAAAGTGATTAGCTATGTTTAAGCACGAAAATTTAAAGGGCAAGGTTGCAGTAGTTACAGGTGGCGGCGGAGTGCTTTGCGCCGCATTTGCAAAAACCCTTGCTCAGCAGGGCTGTAAGGTTGCGGTTCTTGACCTTAACGAAGCCGCGGCTCAGCAGTGTGCCGATGAAATTAACGCCGAGGGCGGACAGGCTATTGCAGTTGGATGCAATGTTCTTGAAATTGAGTCAATGGAAAAGGCAAGAGAGGTTATAAACGAAAAGCTGGGAAGCTGCGACATTCTTTTGAACGGCGCAGGCGGTAATAATCCAAAGGGCACTACCACCAAGGACACCCTGGAAAAAATCGACCTTGTTCAGAAGGACGAAAATATTAAAACCTTTTTTGACCTTGATGCAAACGGAATAAGCTTTGTGTTTAATCTTAACTTTTTGGGTACTTTAATTCCCACTCAGGTTTTTGCAAGAGATATGGCGGAAAAGGAAAAGGGCACAATTATTATGGTAACATCAATGAATGCCTTTCGTCCTCTTACCCGTATTCCTGCATACAGTGCGGCAAAGGCGGCTGTTAAAAACTTTACCGAGTGGATGGCAGTTCACTTTGCTCCCCTGGGCATTAGAGTAAATGCTATTGCCCCCGGCTTCTTCTCAACAAAGCAAAACGCAACACTCCTTTGGAATGAGGACGGCACACCCACCGAAAGAACGGGCAAAATCCTTGCCGCTACTCCTATGAACCGCTTCGGCGAGGCAGAGGAGCTGGCAGGAACGCTTCTTTTCCTTTGCGACGAGGAGTATTCCGGATTTATTACAGGCGTAAATATTCCTGTTGACGGCGGCTTCAACGCTTATTCGGGTGTATAATTGCCTGCATATTCTGCAAGATAACATCGTATAAACAGGGGGATGCCTAAGCCAAACGGCTTTTCGACATCCCCTTGTCGGTATTACAGAAGTTAAGTCCCGAACTGAAAAGTGAGAGAGGTGCTTTTATGGCGAAGAAAAAAACAAAAGCTCTGTTTGGCGTTATGATAGCTGTTCTTGTTGTTGCGGCTGCTGCCGTGGCATACATATTTTTAGGCGTTGTGGGTATAGATAACAGTACCCCCGTTTCAGCCACGGTAAGTGAAAAGGTAGAAAGCAATATTAATACAAACACAACCGTTATAGACGATACTGCGGTATATCAAACGATAAACGGCTTCGGCGCATCTGCGTGCTGGTGGGCGCAGGATGTGGGCGAATGGGAGAACAGCGAAGAAATCATCAATATGCTCTACAGTAAAGATAACGGAATAGGTCTTAATATATACCGCTATAATTTGGGCGCCGGCTCAAAGGGCGACGATCATATTCTTACGGAAAACCGAAAAACAGAATGCTTCCTGCAAAGCGACGGAAGCTATGATTTTACTGCCGACGCCGCGGCGCAGAAATGTCTTGAGCAGGCAAGGGCGGCGGCAGGCGATGATTTAAGAGTTACTCTTTTTGCAAATTCTCCCCCTGCTTCAATGACGGAGAATAACGCCGCCTACGGCTCGGCGCTTAGGGACGGCGATGAGTGGAAATGTAATCTCAGTGCCGATAAGTACGAAAGCTACGCCGACTATCTTTATAAGGTTACCGAGCATTTTGTAAACGGCGGATACCGCGTTACCGATGTTTCGCCTGTTAACGAGCCGCAGTATAGCTGGGCGGCTTGGTATAATGACGACGGCTCCTACTCGGTAAATCAGGAGGGGTGTTACTACTCAAAGTATGAGGCAAGGGATTTAATGAATGTTATGGTTGAAAGGTTCGACGGCTCCGAGCTTGACGGTAAGGGCGTAAGACTTTCAATGTTTGAATCGGGTGCCGCCGAGGGCGAGGGCACAACAACCGCCGCATATTTTGATTGTATTCTCGGAAAGGGACCAAAGTATGTTTTCAAAAACAAGGCAATCAGAAATTATTTCAGCAGAGATGATGTAAATGTAAGCCTTCATTCCTATTGGTCCTCTGCCGAAACAAAGCAGCAAGCGGCAGACTATTTAGCCGAAAGGTATGCCGCATATAACATTGCCTCAACTGAATATTGCCAAATGACAGGCGATGAAAACACCGGCGTTTTCGACCTTATTTCAAAGGAGGAAAACGGCACGAACGGTATGACAATAGAATACGGCGTTGCTATGGCAAAGGTTATTGTTGACGACCTGACTATTCTTAATTCAACCGAGTGGAGCTGGTGGCTTAGCTGCTCCTACGGCGTATATCCCGACGGACTTATTTACCTCAACCCCGATAATCATAATGATATTCAAGCCTCAAAGAGATATTGGTGTCTCGGCAACTTTTCAAAATTTATAAACGAGGGTGCTTCAAGAATTGCCTGCAGCTCAGGCGTTGACGGTGTTGCAAGCTGTGCCTTTGTTAATACAGATAATTCTACGGTAATAGTTTATGTAAACGGTACGGATAACGACGCTTCAACAGCATTTAAGGCAGACGGCGCCTACAGCGTTTATACCACCGATTCAAGCCGTAATCTTCAGCAGACTGCCGCAGGTGAAGCAGGAAATACGGAAATTGCACTTCCCTCAATGTCTGTTGTTACGGTGGTTATGAAATAATCTCATAAAGCATCAAGCGGTTCGAACTCAACATTCGGACCGCTTTTTCAATGCAGTAAAAAAACAGGACTCGGAATTTCCAAGTCCTGTTTTGATTTGTATATGTATATCTTATTTCTCTGCGTATTTGTCGTCGCCGTTCCAGCTATACATAGCACGGATTTTCTGGCCAACCTCTTCAAGCTGATGAGAAGCCTCAAGCTCTCTCTTTGCCTTAAAGTGTGCCCAACCGTTGTTGCTCTCGGTGATGAACTTAGAAGCAAATGTGCCGTCCTGAATTTCCTCAAGAATCTTCTTCATTTCCTTCTTTGTTTCGTCTGTAATCAATCTCTTGCCTGTTTCGTAATCGCCGAATTCAGCAGTGTTTGAAATTGAATATCTCATCTTTGAGAAGCCGCCTGAATAGATAAGGTCAACGATAAGCTTCATCTCGTGAATACACTCGAAGTAAGCGTTTCTCGGGTCGTAGCCTGCCTCAACAAGTGTTTCAAAGCCTGCCTTCATAAGAGCTGTTACGCCGCCGCAAAGAACTGCCTGCTCACCGAAAAGGTCTGTTTCTGTTTCGCACTTAAATGTTGTTTCAAGAATTGCGGCTCTTGCTCCACCGATGCCTGCGCCGTATGCAAGGGCGATGTCAAGACAGTGACCCGAAGCATCCTGATATACTGCAACAAGACAGGGAGTACCCTTGCCCTCCTTGTATTCAGAACGAACGGTGTGGCCCGGAGCCTTAGGAGCAATCATAAATACATCAATGTTTGACGGAGGTACGATTTGCTTAAAGTGAATGTTAAAGCCGTGAGCAAATGCAAGAGCCTTGCCCTCTGTAAGATACGGCTCAATGTCATTCTTGTAGATAGATGCCTGTCTTTCGTCCGGAGTAAGAATCATAATTACATCGGCAGCCTTTGCAGCCTCTGCGGTTGTCATAACCTTAAGGCCAAGCTCCTCAACATGCTTCCATGATTTTGAGCCCTCGTAAAGACCAACGATTACATTAACTCCGCTTTCGTGAAGGTTGAGAGCGTGAGCGTGTCCCTGCGAGCCGAAGCCGATAATGGCTACGGTCTTGCCTGCGAGAACATCAAGATTACAGTCTGATTCATAATAAATCTTTGCTTCTTCCATTGTTAAAATCCTCCTAAATAATATGATTATTAATTGCGGCAGGTTGTCTGTCAACCCGTCAGCATTTTTGCTAATTCACATTATAGCTTGTATGATGTCTAATGTCAACACTTAATTTAAAAAAATTTTACTGCGTAATATCGCAAGGTGATTTTTATTTCTTGTTGAGCATCTCCATTGCGTGAATTATATGCAGCCTCATTGCTGTTCTTGCGCCCTCGGCGTTGCGCTTTTTAAGAAAATCCATAATCAGCCTGTCGTCCTTCATATTATCGTCGCTAACATCCTGGTCCTTGGTGAGAACAACAACACCCTTTTTTATTGCATTAAATATAATAGGCATAAACTGCTTTACAAATGCGTTATGGGTGGCGTTGGCAATGCTTTCGTGGAATTTCTGCTCCTCAAAGGTGCGGTCCTCGCCGCTTAAAATTTTCTTTTCTATTTCCTCTCCGTAGTAGCAGATTATGTCTATTTCCTCGTCGGTTGCCCTTTGTGCCGCCAAAAATGCGCAGTCCGGCTCAAACATAAGCCTCATCTCAAACAGGTCGTCAAGACCTGAGGCAATGTCGCTGAAGGTGTCAGACGAAATAACAGTGTTTGCGCTGACGAAGGTGCCCTTGCCGCGACGGATTTCCAGCACTCCGTTGGTGGTGAGAATTCGTATCGCTTCACGCAGGGTAGAACGGCTAACTCCCAGCTCCTGTGCAAGCACAAGCTCGTTCGGAAGCTTGTCGCCTACTGAAAAGCGGTTTTCCTCCTCTATCATTTTAAGTATTTTGTCTGCCGCATTATCTGCCAGCTTACTCATTTTGCGCCACATCCTTTCGCTTCCTGTAATCATATTACCACACTCAATGGGAAAAAGTCAATATGTTGTCTGACATCATACAATATATTTTTTGATTTTCTGCCTTTTATTTGTGCAAATCAACGAATTATGGCTTTTGCTATTGTAAAATGTAATATAATGTTTTATTATATATCTAATTAATGTGGGGCAGTTTGTCTGCTTTACGATTGATAACAGGAAGTGGTAACAAATGACCGAAGCCGAAAAAATTAAATACTATATTGAGTCTCTTTGTATCTACGATATTAAGGACGACAGTGTGATAAAGGCACTTTACTCCCTGCTTTGCAGTGTAAAGTCCGAGCAGGTGCTTGTTACCCAACGCAGGTTTTTTAACCTTGTATCCCAAGAGGGAAGTCTTAACAAGCACATTTCACGCTGTATTCTTACCTGCGATAATGAGTTTACAAAGGCGGCAGCGGCAGGCAGGGAAAAGGAGCTTTCCCGTGCGGTAATTATGGGTGCCGCCGAGGACTTAAGAAAGCTTGAGGAAATTTCGTCAATAACCGCAAATGCTGTTATAGACGCAGTTGATGACGCTGATATTAAAGAGGTTATGAAAACAATTCCTCAGTGGGATAACGGAAAAGCCCTTCCTCCTCTTACGGAAAATTGGGCGCAGAGCCTGGAAAGCCTTGCAGAGTACCACAGGAAAAACGGCTACGGTATGTATGCAAAAAATATTGCATTTACCTGGCGCGATAAGAGAATTTGCCCCGTTTCCTCGATAGATACAATGACTCTTGACGGACTGAAGAATTATGAGGTTCAGCGACAAAAGGTTATAGATAATACCGAAAGCTTTGTTTTAGGTCACCCTGCAAACAATGTTTTGCTTTACGGCGACAGAGGTACGGGTAAAAGCTCAACGGTTCACGCTCTGCTTAATGAGTACTGCACTCAGGGACTTCGTATGATAGAAATACCGAAAAGCGCAGTTGCAGACCTTACGCAGATAAGAGAGCAGATTGCCGACTCGCCGATGAAATTTATTATCTATATAGACGATTTGAGCTTTGATTCAAACGATACCTCCTTCAGCGAGCTTAAGGCGGCGCTGGAGGGCTCCCTTTCGGGCAGACAGTCGAATATACTGATTTACGCTACCTCAAACAGACGCCACCTTATTAAAGAAAGCTTCAGCGACAGGCAAAACGATATAAACAAAAACGATATTATGCAGGAGCAGCTAAGCCTCAGCGACAGGTTCGGATTAACCATAACCTTCCTTAATCCCGGCAAGCAGGAGTATCTTGAAATAGTAACAAAAATTGCAGAGGATAGAGGACTTGCCGATTTAGACCGAGAGCATCTGCATTATGCCGCAGAGCAGTGGGCAACAAGGCGCGGAGGCAGGTCGCCAAGATGTGCAAAGCAATTTGTGGATTATGTTGAAAGCTGCCACAAAAGAGGTAAGGATTGGTAAAAAAGCTTTAAATTTAAATTCAAAAAATGTTAAAACATTTTATAAATTGTTCAACAAATCAACAAAAAAACAACAATATGCCGTGTTACAATGGCAACAGTAAATGAAGGAGAGAACAAAATGGGAACAAAAATACTTGTAGTAGATGACGACAAAAATATTTGCGAGCTGCTGAAGCTTTATCTTGAGAATGAGGGCTATAGCGTTTATGTTGCAAATGACGGTCAGGAGGCAGTAAATATGTTTCAGGCAAAGTCACCTGAGCTTGTACTGCTTGATATAATGCTTCCTAAAATGGATGGCTGGCAGGTTTGCCGCGAAATAAGAAAAACCTCCTCCGCACCCATTATTATGCTTACCGCAAAGGGCGAAACCTTTGACAAGGTGCTTGGACTTGAGCTTGGCGCCGACGATTATGTTACAAAGCCCTTTGACGCAAAGGAGGTAATGGCAAGAGTTAAGGCTGTTTTAAGAAGAACAAACGGCACTCCCGCCGCAGACGACGATTCAAAAAAGATTGTTGTTTACGACAATCTTGAAATTAATATTGTTAACTATGAGCTTAAGGTTAAAGGCGTTGCAATAGATACGCCGCCAAAGGAGCTTGAGCTTATTTATCACTTTGCTTCAAATCCAAACAGAGTATATACCCGCGATCAGCTTTTGGACGAGGTATGGGGCTTTGATTACTACGGCGACTCCAGAACCGTTGATGTTCATGTTAAAAGACTTCGTGAAAAGCTTGAGGGCGTATCTGATAAATGGTCGCTTAAAACCGTGTGGGGCGTAGGCTATAAATTTGAAACAAAGGAATAATTTAATGGCTTTGAAAAAGAATTTAATGGCTTTGAAAAAGAAAATAAGCCGCCTTATCAGCGATAATATTTTTGCAAAGTATTTTATTCTTTTTGCGGCAATATTTTTAGTTGTGCTGACAATTTTGGGCACCACCCTTACAATTTTGGTAAACGCATATACCCAAAGCGAAAATACAAAGCTGCTTAAGGAAAATGCCCAGTATATTGCCTATAATCTTGAAACAATGCTGATAGCTCAGGATATGAACAGCAATTATTCCGTCGAAAAGGAAATGATTTGCAGCTCCCTTAACGCTATATCAAACTCCATTGACGCCGATGTATTTGTTTGCGATGTGGAAGGCAATATTATTATGTGTAAGGAAAGGGCAGACAGTATGCCTTTTTTAGGCAGGCTTCCCGAATGTGAGTACCATAATAACTATGTAATAGGCGATAATCTGCTGAGAGCCGTTTACGAGGGCGGCTATGTAGGCAAGGGCACTGTTAATAACAAATATTCATATATAGTCGGCAGACCCGTTTACAGCAACGGTCAAATTATAGGCAGTGTTTTTGCCACCGCCGAAACAAATGTAAACAGCTTTGCCGTTGCCGTATTAAGAATTTTCTTCTTCAGCGCTCTTGCGTGCCTAATAATAGCATTTGTGTGTATTTGGCACCTTACAAAGAATTTTGTTAAGCCGCTGAAGGAAATGAGTGCCGCCGCAAAGCAATTCGCCATAGGTGATTTTTCCTATCGTGTAAGGGTTCACGGCAGTGATGAGCTTGCCGAGCTTGGCAAGGCGTTTAACGATATGGCTGATTCACTTGACGCTCTTGAATCCTCGAGGCGCAGCTTCGTGTCAAATGTTTCCCACGAGTTAAGAACTCCTATGACCTCAATAGGCGGCTTTATCGACGGCATACTCGACGGAACTATTCCTGCCCAAAAGCACGAATATTATCTTAATATTGTAAGCGGCGAAATACGACGGCTTTCTCGTCTTGTTGTTGCTATGCTGAATATGAGCAAAATTGAGTCGGGAAGCTTTGAAATGAAGCCCTCCAATTACGATATTTCCGACCAGATTATTCATATTCTTTTAACCTTCGAGCAAAAAATTGAGAAAAAGAATATTGAAATTCAGGGGCTTGATGAATTTAAGCCAACTTATATAGTTGCCGATACCGATATGATTTATCAGGTTATCTACAATCTTTTTGATAACGCCGTAAAGTTTACCGATGAGGGCGGCTATATCAAAGTAAGTATGATTGAAACAGCTGATGAAATCGAGGTTCATATTAAAAATAGCGGTATCGGAATTAAGCAGGAGGAGCTTTCAAGGGTATTTGAAAGGTTTTACAAGGTTGATAAGTCCAGAAGCCTTGATGCAAAGGGCGCCGGCTTGGGACTTTATATAGTAAAAATGATGGTAGATATGCACTCGGGCTCAATTTGGGCAAAAAGCGATGATGAAAATTCTGCAGAGTTCATCTTCAGGCTTCCAAAGTCATATAAACCGGTCAACAAAAAGGAGAAGAGATAATTATGGACGAATTTCATAATAACGGATTCGGCGGAGAAGGCCCGAAGGATAGCACCTCGGGTGGAGGAAATTACTATACTCCGCCCCAAAGCGAAAACAACACAACCTATCACTACTCATACAAAGGGGCAGACAGCGAGCCCGAACAGCCTTTTTACCGTGAAAATTACGGCGAAGGCTTTAATGGCTACGACGGTGTAAATCCTCAGCCGCCAAAGAAAAAGAAAAGCACCGCGGCAAAAATTGTAATTGTTGTTCTTATAGTTTGCCTTGTTGCCGCAGTAGCAGGCTTGGCAGTATCAATAGCCGGCTACCATACGGAATCAGACAGCGGCAAAAAGGAAAGCACCACCTCGCAGGTAGAGGGCGGCGCAAGCACTAAAGACAGCGCAGAGGTTCCCACCGTTGATAATTCGGGAAATTACACGGTTGCCGGTGTTGCAAAATCCTGTATGGATTCCTGCGTCGGTATTACCGTTTACTCCCAGCAGGCAAGCGCGTATAACTATTTTTACGGCTACGGCAACAATAATTCAAGCAGTGAGCCTACAAAGTCGGGCGAGGGCTCGGGAGTAATAATGAGCGAAAGCAACGGCAAAACATATATTATGACCTGCGCTCATGTTATCAGCGGCGGCGACAGCTTTACCGTTACTCTTAACGACGGCACAGAGTGCGAAGCAAAAATGGTAGGCACCGACGCACAAACAGATATAGGCGTGCTCTCAATAGAAAAAACAGGACTTAAAATTGCGGAATTTGCAAACAGCGATAATCTTGTTGTAGGCGAGCAGGTTGTGGCAATCGGATGCCCCGGCGGTCTTGAGTTTATGAATTCCGTAACAAGCGGCTATGTTTCGGCTCTTGCAAGACCTATTTCCTCAAGCATCGGCTACGATAACGAGTGTATCCAAACCGATACCGCCATTAACCCCGGCAACAGCGGCGGCGCGCTTTTCAATATGCAGGGTCAGGTTGTAGGCATTAACTCCTCAAAAATTGCCTCCACAGATTATGAGGGTATGGGCTTTGCCGTTCCGTCAAATACTGCGGTTGCAACTGCCAACAGTCTTATTAAAGTAGGCTATGTTGAGGGCAGAGCAAAGCTGGGCATAACATACAGTCCGATTACAAGCTTCAACAATTCCTCGGCGGTTATTGAGGCGCTTGCGGAAAAGGGCTTTAAGGATTGCGAGGGTGCAATGGTAATCAGCGAGGTTAGCGAGGATTCAGACCTTAAGAATAAAGATGTTAAGCAGTATGATATGATTGTTGCCGTAAACGGTAAAACAATGACCTCGGTAGATGTTATGACATCTGTTCTTTCGGATTCAAAGCCGGGTGATACAGTTAAGCTGACTATGGCAAGAATTGAAAATAACGAAATTAAGGTTTATGAAATTGAGTGTAAGCTTATTGAGTCAAAAGGCTAATCGGAAAAATAAATAAAACGAAAACGCCCCAACGGCAGCTTCAAAAGAGGCTCGGTCGTCGGGGCGTTTAATTTTTTATACTGAATATCAGGATTTATCTTTAGGTCGGCAGATAAGCGCCACAACAAGTCCGCTTAATACAGCCACGGTTACACCGGCGGCACACGCCTGAAATCCGCCTGTTATTACACCTAAAAAGCCGTCCTTTGCAACTGCCTCCTTTACACCCTTAGCAAGAGCGGCTCCGAAGCCTGTAAGAGGAACCGTTGCCCCCGCCCCTGCAAAATCTATAATGGGCTGATAAATTCCCAAGCCGCCAAGCAAAACTCCCAGGCATACAAAAAGCACTAATATTTTTGCAGGAGTAAGCTTAGTTAAATCTATAAGCAGCTGACCGATTACGCAAATAAGTCCGCCTACTACAAAGGCCTTTAAAAAAATCATAAAAAATCACCTGTTATCATTTTCCGCAATAACAGGTGATTTATGCAATCTTTACTGATTAAATTTAATATATGTAATTAGTTTTGCTTAGGAAGTCCTTCCTTATCGTACATACAAAGAACCTCGCACATAATCTCAATACCTGCCGAAATACATTCGGGGCGAAGATTTTCGGGAGTGTCAAGGCGGGTATGATAATATCTCGGCGGGTCGGGATTCATTGCGGCAAAGCCTGTTGCCTTAATGCCGCGCTGGGTAAATGCCGCCGCGTCGCAGCCGCCGATATAAATTGACTCAAATTTAAGGTCGAAGCCGCAGTTTGCCGCAGCATTTTTTACAAGATATTTTACTCCCCAATCGTGCCTTACCGTACCGGAAAGGTCACGGTCATAAACTGCCATATCCTCTAAATCACGGAAGGTATCAAGAGCAACAACTGCAGTAGGAATATCCTTAAGCTCCTGCTCGTGAGCCTTTGCGTATGCCTTTGCACCGCGCAAGCCTGCTTCCTCGGAGCCTGAGCAAATCATAACAACCTCTGTGTTTTCAAATTCAACTCCTGCCTCGGCAAGAGCCTTAATTGTACCCATACCGGTATAACAGCCCGAAAGGTTATCGGAAGCGCCGGGAACGGATTTCGTCCAGCTCTGGAAGAATAAAAACGCAATTTCAAAAGGAATAAATACGCAGGATACTACAAACAGTGCAATAAAGAAGCCTTTAGCCTTTTCTATATCCATAGCGGCAGAGCCTTTGCCTACGATAATACATACTGCTGCAAAAACTGTTTGAACAACAAGACCTACAACTGCAGGAATTTCTACAAAAAGCTTTGCCTGAAGACCGCCCATAAGGTAGTTGAGCTTCCATTCAAACTGACTGTCGGAATGGGCAATCATAATTATTCTCTGCTTAACCTCGCCCTTGGGACTGCGGGTGGCAATCATATTGTGAGAGGTTTGCTTCGGGAAAAGAAAATCATCAAACTGCTTATACATAAGAAATTCAAAAAGAAGCGGAACAAAAGCCAAAACGCAAAGCACCAGCGCCGCAATAGGAGATGCAAACCAGTTTACGAAAACAGAAGCAACGCCGCAGGCAACGGTAAAGGGAATAAAGCCCATAAAGCCCTGTCTGTGAAGGGTGAATTCTTCGATTTCGGTTTTGTTGCAATAGTTCTTCATATCCCTTTCCATCCACTGCTGAGCGCGAAGCTCCTCGGGTGAACCGGGCTTACGGGGACCTATCTTTTTACAAATCTTTGTTATGCCCCTAACAGCATATTCGGTATTCTTTTGAATATCAATGCTTTGGGCATATTCTTTGGCAATTTTCATAGCACATTCTCCTTGCTGATTGTTATCTACTCAATTTTAGCATATTGAAATATTTATTGCAAGGTGTTTAAAAAATAATTTAGATTTTATCCCTGTAGCGTTTGGCGGTAATAATGCCGTCGCAAACATTAATTCGGCAAATTCTTGCGTTTCTTCTGTCGCCCTTAAGTCCGTCATCGTCAATATCTCTTGCGTGATAAACCGCGTACCACTGACCGTCCTTTTTAATCATGGAGTGATGACCCGTACCCTCCTCAAATTCATTTGCCGCCATAACCGGCTGATAAGTAAAGTCATTTGGGTATTTTTCAAATTTGATTTTTGTAAGGTCATTTTCGTTTGTTTTAGCTCTTGCGTAGCCGATGTAGTAGGTAGGCTTTTGGTAGCAGTTGCCCGAATACATAACATACTGCCAGTCGCCCTCCCGAAAATAAAATGCGCCCTCAATAGTGTGCCAGTTTACACCTTTCTTATATCTGTCGTGCATATAAATATCTTCGTCAAGGCTTGGCTCAACAACCTTAACAGGCTTTCCTAATGGGGTTTCGGGGTCGGTAAGCCTGTCAACAACAATGTATGTACCCGGTCTTTCGCCGTCAAAACGGTTTGTGGAATAAAAAATAAATAATCCGTTTTCATTTTTTACAACATGTGAATCAATGGAAAAGGGGTGCAAAAGCTGCTTGGGACAGGTAAACGGTCCCAGCGGACTGTCACTTTTCGATACAAACATTGTTTGCCTGTGGCCGCCCTCGTCTGCCTTATCGCCGTAAAACTCAAAGGAGCAGTACATATAGTATGTACCGTCAACCTCAATTACGGACGGTGCCCAAAAATCAGTAGCATCGGGATAGGTAAATACCTTGCCGTAAAATTCCCAACCGCTGAATAAGTCGTCGGAATAATAGGCGTAAATTCCGTCGTCACCGGTTGTATAAATATAATATTTTCCCTTGCTTTCAAAAATAAACGGGTCTGCCTGACCTATGTAGTTATCCTTGTCAATTTTAAGAAGATGCACGGTAATTCCTCCCCAACTTTTTGGGATATTATACTACATGGCAAAAACCATTACAACTGTTTTTTACGGACTTTTAATATTTTTGCAAATGCTATACCAAACGCAGTCACAGCAGATTTTTTCAGGCTGCGGCTCTTCGCCTCCTTCGAGAGCCTCCTTAACTGCTTTGTCGTAACGGGAAACGGTGCTCTCCTCCCTGCATATACCGCCTATGTTGTTGGGGCAGGCGGCGCATACATCGTCACATTCTTCTACAAGAGTATATTCGCTAAGTTGCATACTATCCTTTATTTTTTGCATATTGTTGCAAAACTCACTGCTGTAGCCCTTTCCGCTGAAGCGGGGAACACACATTAAATGATGATACCTAAGCTTTATCATTTTACAAATTTTTTGAGCCTGTTTGCCAGCACTGCGGCAACGGCAATTTTAACAGCGTCGGGAAGCAAAAAGGGAAAAACGCACCAGCCGAGAATAGTAAGCAGCGAAGCCGGCTCGTTTGATTTTGCATAAACAACTGCAAACCACGCCGTGCCAAAGGCATAGCAAACCAATATGCCTATTACCATAGATAGAATAAGAGGCAACAGCCTGCCCTTAAATTTGTCGGAGGCAAAGCCTACAATAAGCGCAGTAAAAATAAACCCTATTATATAGCCTCCGGTTTGACCCAAAATTATTCCGACTCCGCCTGTAAAGCCGGAAAATACCGGCACGCCTAAGGCGCCGAGAGCAATGTAAACAGCTGTTGCAAGGGTACCTCTTTTTAATCCGAAAAGACCTGCTATAAGGCATACCCCCATAGTTTGCAGGGTAATGGGCACAGTCGGCAGTGGTATTGAAATCCACGAGCAAACGGCAATAAGCGCCGCCGATATTCCGATAAATACAATATCCTTTATTTTAGAATTTGCGGGCACTTTTTTGCTTTTTTCTTCATTAGAAATTTCATTCATAAAATCACCTGTTTCCTAATTTTTATAGATTATTGCACTATGAAGAAAAATTGTCAACTTGTTATCGCATAAAGGTTTACAATCAAAACAAAAAACAACTTTATGCAAATTGATTGTTGATTTAGTCACGGTAATTATATATAATAATGTAGAGTTTACTAAAATAAACGGTTGAGGGTAATGAAGATGAAAAGAACACTATCTCTTTTGCTGAGTCTTGTAATGACGCTTTCTGTTTTTTGCACGGCGGAAATTACAAGCTATGCGGCAACACAAACAGGAACCACCGGCGACTTGTCTTGGTCTCTTGATACAGATACCGGAGTGTTTACCTTAAGCGGCTCAGGCTACGGTGCAAACTATGCCAACAACTCTTTAAGCAGAGCGCCGTGGTACACTTTTTACAGAACTCAAATTAAAAGCGTTGTTATTAATGAGGGTGTAAAGGGCATAGGTGATTACAGCTTTTATAACTGCACAAATCTTACATCTGTTTCCTTTGCCGATACGGTTGATACAATAGGCACATGCTGCTTCAGAAGCTGTACCTCATTGCCGAATATCACGCTTCCGAGTAATTGTACTTGGTACTACAAGGAGCTTTTTTTAGGTTGCACAAGTCTTGTTTGGGCGGTAATGCCATCCGGTAACAGTACAAACGATTATTCGGGCAAGCTTCCCGACGGAACCTTTAGCGGCTGTACCTCTCTTGAGGAGGTTTATATCGGCCCCGATCACACTGCACTTGATACTAAAGCGTTTTACAATTGCAGTAAGCTTCGCGGTGTTATTTGGGATAGCGGAGAAATTACATCAATAGGAACAAACGCCTTAAGCAGTGTTCCCTCAAGCTGTACCTTTGTTGACAACAGCTCAACCCTTTCCTCTTGGGCTTCCTCTAACGGATTTAATTATTCGAACCTAAGCGGAGCATGCTCCTCCAACTCCTATTCCTCATCGGTCCTTACTTATTCGTTTAATACTGACAACAGAAAGTTAAGCTTTTCCGGAAGCGGTGATATGAACTCAACACCCTGGAGCGTTTACCACTATTTTATAAAGGATATAAGCTTTGCAGATGTTGACAATACATATACAATTTCAAACAGTGCCTTCAGCGGCTGTTCAGGCTTAAGCACGGTTGTATTTAACAGCACAAATAACGGTACTCTTAAAATAGGCAACAGTGCGTTTTATAACTGCACTGCATCAACCTATTGGCTTAACATTCCCGAAAACACGGTAAGCATAGGCTCAAATGCCTTTAACAACACAAACTTTAACTATGTTACCATTGCTTCTCCAAAGCTTACCTTCGGCAGTAACGCCTTCGGAAGCACAGGCTATGCAAGATTTTTCGGTGTTGCCGGAAGCGGTGCCTATGATTTTGTAAAGGCAGGACGGACAAGCGGCTATAATTGGTACTACTATTGCCTTAACGATAACCACAATTACTCGTATGTAACAACAGCGCCAAGCTGTACCGAGCAGGGCTACAACACCTACACCTGCTCAAATTGTGACGCAGAACCGTATAAAACAGATTATACCGACCCTATCGGTCACATCTACAAATATACGGGCACAAGCGAATCGTTTATGGTATATAGCTGCAGCCGTTGCGGTTCAACCGATTTAAAGCTTGACGCCATTGCGGTGTTTGACCTGTATAAAAACGCTATCAGCCACGACAACGATAATTCCGCCTATAACCAGTCAAACTACAGCGGAGCGGCAGACCTTTATACAGACGGATATGTTAACGCAAAGGATTTCCTTTTAATTTCAAAGGTTGTAAACAGTATTGACACCTCCTCTACTAAAACAACTCTTACCGAATCCACAACCTATCAAACAATGGAGGGCTTCGGTGCTTCTGCTTGCTGGTGGAGTCAGGAGGTTGGCGGCTGGAGCAATCTTGACGAGATTATAGAGCTTCTTTACGGCAGGGAAAAGGGTATCGGACTAAACATATACAGATATAATCTTGCAGGCGGCTCCGAAAACGACACCTTTATTACAGACCGTTTAAGAAGGGGAGAGGATTTCCTCGGCGAAGGCAGTGATATTAACGACGCGTCAACATACGATTGGAGCGCAGACGCAAATGCCCAAAAGGCGCTTGCCTCTGCCCAAAAGGCTAATTCCGGCTTAAAGGTAACCCTTTTCTCCAACTCGGCACCTGTTTCCATTACCGATAACGGCAAGGCATATTGCAGCAATTCGGCTACCAAAAACCTTTCGGAAAGCAATTATCAGTCGTTTGCTAATTATGTTGTAAACTGCGCAGAGCACTTTATTGAGCAGGGTTATAATGTTACAGAGGTTTCGCCTATTAACGAGCCTGAATGGGCATGGGCGGCAGATGAAAACGGCTATGCAGGTCAGGAGGGATGCCACTTTACAGACACGGCGGCAAGAACCTTCTATAACAACTATATGGTGCCGACACTTCAAAGAAGCAGTCTTAACGGCAAGGTAGGACTTTCGGTTTGGGAAAGCGGCCAGCTTAACAAGTCTTCCTATTGGAGCGGCTTCCTTAACAAAATGTTCTCCTCTGCTACTGTGTACAAAAACAGTAACTCCAATATAAGAAGCTATGTTGACAGCCTTGATACTCACTCCTACTGGTGCAGTACAAGCGACAGAACAACAGTAGCAAGTCAGATTAGCGGTTCAAGCTATTCTGCTATAAGCAAGGTGCGCTGTACCGAATACTGCCAAATGACCAACGACGGAAATACAGGCGTATATGACCTTATTCAGCAGGAGGGCACAACAAACGGCATGGGCATTGAATACGGTCTTGCAATGGCAGATATTATCTATCAGGACCTTACAATTCTCAATGCTGTTGAATGGGATTGGTGGACTGCCTGCAGCGTAGGAATATATCCCGACGGCTTAGTTTATATAAACTGTAACGACCATAGCGATGTTCAAACTGCAAAGCGTTTATGGTGTCTTGGCAATTTCTCAAAATTTATTGAGGACGGCGCAGTAAGAATAGCCGTTTCCGCCGGAAGTATGCCCTCAACAGTTGAGCAGTGTGCGTTTAAAAATCCCGACGGAAGCATTGCAATAGTATATATCAATAAGGGCAATGCTACACAGTTTACATCTGTTGACGGCTACACATCATTTGAAAGCTATGTAACCGATAAAAGCCGTGATTTAGAGCTTTATCAGTCAGGCTCGTCACAGGGCAAGGCTATTGCAATTCCTGCAAAAAGCGTTACAACCGTTGTTGTAAAATAAAAATATATAATGCTTAAACGAAAGCACCTGTTGCACAAAATGCAACAGGTGCTTGTTTGTTTGCGGTGCAGAAGTAATCCGCCGTTAGATATAAACTTGGTTGTAATTAATTCGAGCAGATTATTATCCTATAATACCTTTTTCAATAATTACGGAAAATATTGCAAAACTCCTTGCAAAGCACTCATTCGTGTAATAATATAAATATCAAAGAGTATTGCTTGCGGAGTGTGCATATGAATAAAAAAATTTTGGTGATGGCGTTGGGCGGCACCATCGGCAGTGTAAAAAGTGACTGTATTCGCCTTGATAAAAATAATCTCAAAATACTCGATTTCTGCAAAAGAAGCGATGTGGAGCTTAAGGGCGTTTCTCCCTTTTCGCTCCTTTCCGAAAATATGACGGCAGAGCTTTTGCAAAGGCTTATTGATTTTATTGACGGCGTTGATAAAACCGAGTATTTGGGCATAATTATTCTCCACGGAAGTGACACGCTTTCCTTTACCTCGGCGGTTATAGCAAATGCCTTCCCCGATGATAATATTGTTCTTACCGCGGCGGATAAGCCTATTGAGGATAAGGAAAGCAACGGAATAAAAAATTTCAATATGGCGCTTGACCATCTGCTTTCGGGCGCAAGGGGAGTTTATGTTGCCTATAATAAAATTATGAAAGCCATTACCGTAACAGGCCCTGCGCCTAATGACGATTTTATTTCGGTGGAAACGAACGCACGGCCGATAAACAGCCGCAAAATCCGCAATAAAAATATACTGATTATTACTCCCTATGTTAATATCAGCCTTGATAATTATGATTTCAGCAGGGTAGACGCAGTGCTTTTTACAATGTACCACAGTGCAACCGTGCCGAAAAATATAGCCGATTTCGCAAAGGGTGCGGATATTCCCGTGTACTTTGTTACCCATAAGCCCTCGGCGGATTACGAAACGGCAGAGGGTATTGAAAATATTTTGTTTTCCTCAACGGTTGAAAACGCCTACGCCCGCCTACTTCTAACTGATTAGTAATATCCGTATTTAATTGTATAAATATTATAGATAAAGGAGCAAAAAATGAAAAAGCAAAGGATTATTTCTCTTTCCTTGGCAATATGTATGATGATAACAACAGCTCCGTCATATAATATTTTTGCCGGAGAATATGTAAGTAAAATTAAAGCCTTTAGCTATAACGGCTATTCAATTCCGGAGTATGACGGTGATTATTATGAAATCATTAATGATAATCAGCCAAAATTCACCCATTCGGAGTTAAATCAAAATATTTATGAGTCATACGGTAAATTAGACAGCTTAGGAAGGGTAACTGCCTGTATGGCAAATATCGACCAAACTCTTATGCCCACTGAGCAAAGAGGAAGTATCAGTTCAGTTTATCCAACCGGTTGGGTGCAAAACAACTATGATTTTGTAAACGGAAAATATTTATACAACCGAAGTCATCTTATCGGTTGGCAATTAACCGGTGAAAATGCAAATAAGCAAAACCTAATGACAGGTACAAGAACATTTAATGTGTCGGGTATGCTGCCTTTTGAAAATGAGGTTGCTCAATATGTAAAGCAGAATGCAAAAAACAATGTTCTTTACAGAGTAACTCCCGTATTTGAGGGCAATAATTTATTAGCTAACGGCGTAATAATGGAAGCGGAGTCTGTTGATGATTACGGTGCAAGTGTAAGCTTTTGTGTGTTTGTATATAATGTTGAGCCGGGAGTCAGTATAGATTATGAAACCGGCAAAAATGTTGAAACTTCATCTATGGCAGAGTCGCACATACATAGCTGGAATAGCGGATATATAGAAGAAGCTGCCACTTGCTCCAAAAGCGGTAAAAAAATATATACCTGCAAAAATTGCGGCGAAGCCAAAACGGTTATTCTTAATGCCACGGGAGTTCATGATACAAAAAGAATTTCAGTTGTAAAAGCAACGCCTAAGCAGGACGGAAAAATTGAAAAGTATTGTTCTACCTGCTACAGACGAACAGCTTATACAAAAATTTATCGTCCCAAAACAGTAACGCTTTCAAGAACCTCATATGTTTATGACAGTAAGGTTAAGAAGCCAAGCGTTACCGTAAAGGACAGTGCAGGCAAAACGATTTCATCGAATAACTATACAGTATCTTATTCAAGCGGAAGAAAGTATGTTGGTAAATATGCAGTAACCGTTAAGTTTAAGAATAACTACAGCGGCTCAATAACTAAGTATTTCACCATAGTTCCAAGAGCTGTTGAAATTAAATCAATTGAATCCCGTTCAAAAGGCTTTAGTTTGAAATGGTCAAAAAGAACGGCTCAAATTACAGGTTATCAAATTCAGTATTCAACAAGCAGTAAATTCACTTCAAAAGCAACAAAAACCGTTTCTATCAAAAATTACAAACAAACCTCACAGACCTTTTCTCGATTAAAGGGGAAAACCAAATATTATGTAAGAGTCAGAGTGTATAAGACTGTAAAAAATGTAAATTATTATTCCGCTTGGTCAAAGGCTAAGGCAGTTACTACTAAAAAGTAATGCCGTTTCCCAACAAAAGCATAAAAAACAAAAGCACGGTACAAAATTTCTGTACCGTGCTTTTTGCTTAATATGATATTTACAAATATAAATTTAAGGTGCTGACAGGCAGACCTACAACATTTGCCCAGTCGCCCTCAATGCCTTTAACGAACAGTGCGCCCTTGCCCTGAATTGCATAGGCTCCTGCCTTGTCGTCACATTCTCCCGTGTCGATATACTGCTGAATTTGACTGTCGCTCAGCTCAAAAAACTCAACCCTCGTTTCAACCGAAAAGGTAACGGAGCCGTTTGGCTTAATAACCGTAACGCCTGTAAATACACTGTGTACCCTGCCCGAAAGCATACGAAGCATCTCAAACGCCTCATTTCTGTCGGTAGGCTTGCCCAATATTTTGCCGTCACAGGCAACCACCGTGTCTGCGCCGATAACGGTGTCAACTCCGTTTGCAAAGGGCAGTGCCTTGATTTTTGAAAGGTATTCCACCGCCTCCTTGGGCGTTATGTCATTAGGCAGTGCTTCGTCCTCGTCCGATGATTTGATAACAAAATCCTCGGTGATTAAGGATAAAAGCTCCTTGCGCCTTGGTGATTTTGAAGCAAGTATAAGCATTATAATGCACCTCTGTAGTAAAGTCCTCTTGTGTATTCAAAGGGCGGCTTCTCGCCGGATTCGTATAGCCTAATAATTTTTTCAACGGCTTCCCTGCTTTCAACGGTAAACATAAAATGAGCGAAATCAGCCTTTACCTCACTCATTCTGTCAAGCATATAAAGGGGAACGCCGTTTAATATTTCAACGCAGGGGTAATCGGAGCAGATTACCGAAAATTCCGCGCCCTTTCTGTCTGTAAGCCTGCCGTTCCCGCCGCACTCCTTGCAGCCGATACTGTTTTTAACAGGGCAGTTTCTTGTCAGCATAAGGGGCAGTCTGCCGTAAACAATAAGTCCCGTGTTATCCGCATTTATTTTTTGCGCCTGATTTAAGGTAAGCTCAAAGGAAAGTATGGGGTTTTCAATCTGCCGTGCACTTTCGGAGTTGAAAATATTCAGTCCGAAATCACCGAATACCTGAAATCCCATATCCCTTGCAAGTGTGTATGCACCTATGTTGGAGCAAAGTGCTTTTGTAACACCTGCTTTTTTCAGCTTTTCAAGGCGGGCGGCTAATTTTTCCTCTGCACCGAATAAGCCTCTGGGTAAGGCTACTCCTGCACGGTTGTCAACAAAATCCTCAAGAGAGGAGCTTGGGGGAATAAATATGTGCTTAAAGGGGTGCCTGTCTCTTATACACATCTGACGCTGCCGACGATCTTACGCGTGTAG
>CALYNN010000003.1 GCA_945221685.1 uncultured Clostridia bacterium
AAACCTATGAGGATTTCAAGGAAACCCTATCCCTTGTTGAGGAGGTAAAGGCAACCTCGCTGTTTACCTTTATCTATTCTCCCCGAAAGGGAACACCTGCCGCCGAAATGCCCGACCCCATTCCTGCTGAGGAAAAGTCGCGGTGGTTTAAGGAGCTTACGGATTTGCAGGAAAAAATCAGCGCCGAGCAAATGGCTTTGCATAAGGATAAAATCTACAAGTGCTATGTCTATGGCAAGGGTAAGCTTGATGATAATTATGTTGCCGCCAGAAACGACGGTAATTTGATTATAGAGTTTGAAGGGGACGAAAGCCTTATCGGTACCTTTCAAAATATTAAAGTAATCGAACCTCTGACCTTTGTGATGAGGGGAGAATTAGTAAAGGAGAAATAAAATGAGTATTGAATCGGCACTCAGAGAATTAGGCAAGGAAATTCAGAAGGACGAGCGTTTTGCCGCACTTCAGGCTGCCGCCGCCGCAAACGACGGTGACGAAAAGCTCCAGCAGCAGATGCAGGAAATGCAGCTTCTTTCACTGAAATATCAGCAGGAGGCTGAAAAGGGCAAGGAAGCTTCTCAGGAAAGAATTGCACAGCTTCAAGAGGATTACCAAAAGCTCTACGGCGAAATTATGGAGGGTGAGAATATGCAAAAGTATTCTGCCGCCGCCGCCGATATGGAGGAGCTTGCAAAGTATATCAGCGGTATGATTGGTCTTTTCTTTGACGGTCAGGACGCTGAAACCTGTCAGTTACCCGAGGAGGGCTGCACCCACGATTGCTGCACCTGCGGAGGCTGTCACTGATAAAAAGATTATTGTGTCGGCAGAGTCCTTGCAGATATTCGTCTGCTTTGACTCTGTCCTGCATAATAGCCTTTTGAAAGTATAAAAGAAGGAGGAGAACATATGGCAAAGAACGACGGAAAGCTTTCACCGATGATGCTCCAATATTTTGATATAAAAAGCCGCTACGGCGATACCATACTGTTTTTCCGCCTCGGTGATTTTTATGAGATGTTTTTTGAGGACGCTAAAATCGCCTCAAAGGAGCTTGACCTTGTGCTGACCGGCAGAGACTGCGGTCAGGGAGAAAAGGCGCCCATGTGCGGCGTTCCCTTTCACAGCGCCGACAGCTACATAGCCAAGCTTGTTTCAAGGGGATACAAGGTTGCCATCTGCGAGCAGATGGAGGACCCTGCAACGGTTAAGGGCCTTGTCAAAAGAGATGTCATAAGAATCATAACCCCCGGCACCGTAATCGAGGGCAATATGCTTGACGACGGAACAAACAATTATCTTTGCTCCGTGTACTACGGCTCAAAGGAAGCAGGCATTTGCTTTGCCGATGTATCTACGGGAGAATTTCATATTACCAAGCTTATTGGTGATGATATAGAGAATAAGCTCGCAAATCAGCTTTCAACCTATTCTCCCAAGGAGCTGATTATCAACTCCGCGGCCCTCGACCTTAAAAACCTTGAAGCCTTTGCAAAAAGAATAGGCGCAAAAGTAGAGGTGCTTGACGATGAGTGCTTCGATTTTGAAAGCTGCTCACAGCTTATAATCGAAACCCTCAAAAGAGATGAAATATCAGCGCTCGATATAGGCAAAAGCAAAAGCGCCGTTTCTGCCCTCGGAGCAGTTATAGGCTATCTTAAGGATACGCAGAAAAAGGATGAAATCGAGCCGCCGTCGGAAATTGATTATTATGACGACGCCCAGTATATGAAGCTTGACATAAGCGCAAGAAGAAATCTTGAGCTTACAAAATCAATGATGACAGGCGATAAAAAGCACTCGCTTTTGTGGGTTATTGATAAAACGAAAACCGCAATGGGAAAGCGTATGATTAAGTCCTGGCTTGAAAGGCCGCTTATGTCTATTCCCAAAATCATAAAAAGGCAAAACGCCGTGGCACAGCTTACCGATAATCCTATGATGCGCGACAGCGTTAGGGAAGCTCTTACGGGAGTAAACGATATTGAGCGTCTTATGACAAGAGTTGTTTACGGCACCGCAAATGCAAAGGAGCTTAAATCACTGCAATACACAATCGAAAGGCTGCCGCAGCTTAAGGAAGCGATAAAGAACGCCGACACGGCTTTGCTTAAGGAAATATATTCTTCAATAGACTTATTGCAGGATATTCACGGCCTTATTGAAAGCTCAATAGTTGATGAGCCTCCCTTTTCCTTGCGAGAGGGCGGAATGATAAAAGAGGGATATAACGAGGAAATAGACTCGCTTAAAGCCATAATGAACGACGGCGCAGGAGTTATTGCTTCCATTGAAAATGAGCAGAGAGAGCTGACGGGTATTCCAAAGCTTCGCGTAGGCTACAACAGAGTTTTCGGCTACTATATCGAGGTTACCAATTCCTACAGGGATTTGGTTCCCGAAACCTACATAAGAAAGCAAACCCTTGCCAACTGCGAAAGATATATTACCCAGGAGCTGAAGGAGCTTGAAGGGAAAATTATCGGTGCTAAGGATAGATGCATTGCTCTTGAATATGAGGTTTTCTGCCAAGTAAGAAAGCAGATTGCCGACTGTCTTGAAAGACTTCAGTCAACGGCAAAGGCTACCGCAGTGCTTGATGTTCTTTCGTCACTTGCTCAAACCGCATCCGAAAACAATTATTGCTGCCCCGCAATTTCCAACGACGGAGTAATTGAAATCAAAGAGGGCAGGCACCCTGTTGTTGAGACCTTGCTTGAAGACGCACCCTTTGTTTCAAACGATACTCTGCTTGATACAGGCGAAAATCGCTGTTCAATTATTACCGGTCCTAATATGGCAGGTAAATCAACATATATGCGCCAGATTGCTTTAATTACTCTTTTGGCGCAGATAGGCTCCTTTGTTCCTGCAAAGAGCGCAAAAATAGGAATAGTTGACGCTATATTTACAAGAGTCGGCGCCAGCGACGATTTGGCAACGGGTCAGTCAACCTTTATGGTAGAAATGAACGAGGTTGCCGAAATACTTAAAAACGCAACAAGCTCCTCGCTTATCATTCTTGATGAAATCGGCAGAGGTACATCTACCTTTGACGGTATGAGTATTGCAAGGGCAGTGCTTGAATTTGTCTGCAAAAAAAGCAGCTTAGGTGCAAAGGCTCTCTTTGCCACCCATTACCACGAGCTTACCGCTATGGAGGGAATGATAGACGGAGTAAAGAATTATTCAATAGCCGTAAAAAAACGCGGCGACGATATTACCTTCCTGCGCAGAATAGTTCGCGGCGGTGCAGACCAAAGCTTCGGTATCGAGGTTGCAAAGCTTGCAGGAGTGCCCGACGCTGTTGTTAGGCGAGCAAAGGTTATTCTTAAGGACCTTGAAAAGAATGCGGTTGAAATAGAATTTAAGGCAGACGATTGTATTATTGAAGAGGAAACCGACGAGGAAATTCAGTATAACTTTACCGCTAACGGCAGGCAGGAATTAATTGAAATTTTAAAAACCGTTGATGTTAACACATTAACTCCCATTGAAGCTATGCAGACTCTTTATGATTTAAAGAAAAAGGCGCAGGAGCTTTCATAAAAATTATGCGATAAAAAACGAAGGGAGGTTTTTCAATGCCCGAAATAAATATTTTACCAAAGGAAATATACCAGCTTATTGCGGCAGGCGAGGTTGTTGAAAGACCCTCCTCAATCGTTAAGGAAATGGTGGAAAATTCCGTTGACGCAAAGGCTAAAAACATTACCGTTGAAATAAGAAACGGAGGCTCCACCTATATTCGTATAACTGACGACGGCTGCGGAATTGAACGCAGTCAGGTAAAAAAGGTTTTTATTCCCCATGCTACAAGCAAAATCGCTCAAAAGGAGGATTTAAACGCTATATCCACCTTGGGCTTTAGGGGAGAGGCTATGGCTTCCATTGCCGCCGTGTCAAAGGTTGAGCTTTTAACAAGAGGCGAAAACGAAAACACAGGCACGAGAATTGAGCTTGCAGGCGGCGAGGAAATATATTTTGACGAGGCAGGATGTCCCAAGGGTACAACAATAGTTGTAAGAGATATTTTTTACAACACCCCTGCACGAATGAAATTCCTAAAAAAAGATGTTACCGAGGGCAACGCCGTTTCGGGAGTAATTGACCGAATGGCAATATCTCATCCCGAAATATCCTTTAGATTTATTCGCGACGGAAAGCAGACCTTGGTTACCTCCGGCAACGGAAATTTGCAGTCGGCAATTTATTCAGTGTTCGGCAAAGAGGTTTCCGACGGACTTACTCAGGTGGATTACACCTACGAAAATATGCGCGTAAGCGGCTTCGTTTCAAAGCCTACCGCTTCAAGAAAAAGCAGGGCAATGCAGTTTTTCTTTATTAACGGAAGGCTTGTTAAGTCGGCAACTGCTATGGCGGCAGTAGAGCAGGCATATAAGAATTCCATTATGGCAGGCAGATTTCCAATGTGCGTGCTTAATGTTGAGATTAATCCGCAGCTTGTAGATGTTAATGTGCACCCTGCAAAAATTGAGGTGCGCTTTGCAAACGAAAAGCCTGTTTTCAATCTGATTTATTACGGTGTAAAAACTGCCGTTGATAACGACAGAACGGTTAAAGAGGCTGATTTTTCTCCAAAACTCGAAGATATATATACTGCTCCTCCGGCTAAAGACAGTCGTGAGTACAGCACTAAGCTGAGCTTTTTCAAAAAGAAAGAGGAGCCTCCCGTTCAGCAGGTGTTTAAAACGGCGCCTAACAGTGATTTTTGGCAATTCAAGGCTCCGCCCCCGTCTTACGATAACGATGCAGGCGAGGAGCCATATGTTCCTAAAGCAAGCGACAAGACTGCCGAAGCAGAAAAGGAAAGCGATAATATTAAGGAGCCTGAAGCAGCATGTGAAAATTCTGTATGCGACGAAGGCGAGGAAAAGGGCGTAAGCTTTCGCCTTGTAGGCGAAGCCTTTAAGACATATATTATTGCGGAAATAGAAAACGAGCTTTATTTTATTGATAAGCACGCGGCTCACGAGCGTATGAATTACGAAAGGCTTAAGGCACAGGAGCAGGTTGAGGTACAGATGCTTCTTTCTCCCGAAGCCGTAAATCTTTCAAAGGATGAATTCAACGCCGTAGCGGAAAACAGAGAGCTTCTTGAACAGTGCGGCTTTGAGGTGGATGAGTTCGGCGAAAGCGCAGTTATAGTCAGAGCAGTACCCTCTCTTACCGCCGGCTGTGATGTAAAGGATTTAATAACCGAAATTGCTCAAAAGCTATTGGAGCATAAAACAGATATAACACCTGATAAAATCGACTGGATTTATCATTCCGCCTCCTGCCGCGGTGCAGTTAAGGCGGGGGATTTTACCTCCGTCGAGGAGCAAAGGCTTTTTGTGGAAAAGCTGCTTTCTATGCCGCAAATAAGATTTTGCCCCCACGGCAGACCGGTGTTTATTAAAATTTCCAAATACGATATAGAAAAGCAGTTCGGCAGGGTGTAGCGTATGAGAGCAAACGGTAAAAAAATAATCGTTGTTGCAGGCCCTACCGCTTCCGGCAAAACCGCTTTGGGAATAGAAATTGCAAAGGCTGTGGACGGAGAAATAATATGTGCCGATTCAATGCAGGTGTATAAGAATATGCCTATTGCCACCGCCGCGCCAACGGCTGACGAAAGGGCGCAGGTGCCCCATCATTTGTGCGAATTCCTTTCGCCTGACGAAAGCTTTTCCGTGGCAAGGTGGTGTGCCCTTGCAAGAAAAGAAATCGACGAAATCATCGGCAGGGGAAGGGTTCCCGTTATTGTTGGAGGAACAGGACTTTTTATTGACAGCCTTGTGGATAATATCCTTTTTGAAGAAGCTGAAACAGACGAAGTTCTTCGCAGCTCTCTTATGGAAAAGGATACAGACGAGCTTTACGCAGAGCTTATGAAGGTTGATTCACAGGCGGCTGAAAATATTCATAAGAATAACAAAAAGCGTGTTGTAAGAGCTCTTGAGCTATATTATTCGGGAGTGGGTAAAACACAGCAAAACATAAATTCCAAAAGAGAAAAATCGCCTTATAACGCTCTTTACTTTGTGCTGGCGTATAAAGACCGTCAAAAGCTTTACGACAGGATTAATCAGCGTGCAGAGCTTATGGTCAGTCAGGGACTTGTTGAAGAAGCAAGAAAAAATCTCGGCACTCTTTCAGCTACTGCAAGGCAGGCTATCGGTCACAAGGAGCTTGCGCCGTATATAAACGGCGAGGCAGACCTTGAAAGCGCTGTTGAAAATCTTAAAAGAGAAACACGAAGATATGCGAAAAGGCAAATTACCTGGTTTAAAAGAAGAGAGTCCGCCTGCGTTTTAACCGTTGATGAAACGGGCTTTGATAACGCGGTGCAAACAGCAATTAAAATCAGTGAGGACTTTTTAAATGGCTGAAAAGAAAAAGGTTAAAAAGAAAATATCTGCTGATACGGTGCTGATTTTTGCGGCATTGGCAGTAATTGCCGTATATGTTTTTTCTCATATTTATTCGGCAACAAATATCAGCCTTGAAACCGTAACTGCCGAGGAAGCTACTGTTTATGAAACGGTGGAGGCAAAGGCTCTTGTTGTGCGAAGCGAAAAGCAGCTTGACGGCAAAACCGACAGTCTTACGGTTCCGTGCATTGAGGACGGAGAAAAGGTGGGTGTAAACGGCAATATAGCCATGACCTTTTCGTCAGAGGCAAGCGCCGAGGATTATTCAAGGCTTAAGGTTTTGCAGAGTAAGCTTTATTATTACGATGAGCTGCAAAGCAGAAGCTCTGTTTCGGTAACCGATGTTGCAACTCTTGAAAAAGATACTATTAACGATATTAACAACTATATTCGGGCAGTAAGCAAGGGCGATATAAGCGACCTGTCCGATTATGCCGACGAAATAAATGACAAGCTTATTAGGCGTAAAATGCTTGTGGGCGAGGAGGTGGATTTTTCACAGATTACCGACCAACTCAGGCAGCAGATAAACAGCATTAACGCAGATACGGCAAAGCCGAAAAGCTATATTACCTCGTCGGAGGCAGGAGTCTTCTCCTCTTATTCCGACGGACTTGAAGCGGCTTTTGATTATGACAGCATTGTAAATATCGACGCGGATACGCTTAACAGCTATATAGAAAAGGCTGAAGGCAACGAATACGACGGTGATACGCTTGGTAAGCTGATTGATAAGTACAAATGGTATATGTGCTGCGTGATTGACGCAGATGATACTGCCGAAATAGTAAACGGTCAATCCCTTGAGATTGCCTTTAAAGACAGAGATGAGATTATTACCTGCACGGTGGTATGCGGAGCCGATCCTGATTTAGGTGCCGAGCAAACCGTTTTGATTCTTGAAAGTAACGAAATGAACGGTGCTATAGCGGCTATGAGGGTTGAGGATATTGAAATTCGCACTGCCTCATACACAGGCTTTAAGCTTCCTACCAAGGCAATTCATCTTGATGATGACGGAAGAAAATGCGTTTATGCCCTTATTGAAGGTAAGGCTAAAATGCGCCACGGCGAAATTATTTATACAACAAATGATTATGTTATTATGACAGACGGTCAGGAAAGAAGAAAAATTGAGGAGGCAAAGCCGGAAGAGGAAAAGGACCCCAATTATATTCCTGTTACCGACCCGATTAAATATTACGACCAAATAATTACGAAAGGAAAGGATTTGCATGACGGAAAAGATTATTCCGAATAAGGAAAGACTGAAAAGCATTGAAGATAATTTTAAGGCAATTAACGAAAGAATTGCAAATGCGGCGGCTGCGGCAAACCGTAATGTGCAGGATGTTCGGCTGATGGCGGTAACAAAAACCGTTGAAAGCGTGTATATTAACCACGCAATCGGATTGGGTGCAAATCTTATCGGTGAAAATCGAGTTCAGGAATATCTCGGCAAAAAGGACGAGCTGATGCTTGACGGAGTTGAAAGGCATCTTATCGGTCACCTGCAAACCAACAAGGTAAAGCAGATTGTGGGCGAGGTGGATATGATAGAATCGGTTGATTCCGTTAAGCTTGCAAAGGAAATAAGCCGAGTTTCTGCAATAAAGGGATTAACCACAAATATACTTGTAGAGGTTAATGTGGGCAAGGAGGCTTCAAAAAGCGGAATTTATGCCGAGGAGCTTGAGGAGCTGTTGATTGAAATATCCCAAATGGAAAACATAAAAATAAAAGGCTTAATGACTATTCCGCCTATATGCGAAAGTCAGGCAGAGGCAGGCAGATATTTTGAAGCCATGCACAGAGCCTTTGCAGATATAAAGGATAAAAGGCTTCCAAATATTGATATGGATATTCTGTCTATGGGAATGAGCGGCGATTTTGAAGAGGCAGTAAAACACGGTTCAAATATAGTTCGTGTCGGATCCGCCATCTTCGGCGCAAGAAAATATTTTTAGCAGAAAGGGAGAGAGAGTATGAGCTTTTTGGATAAAATAAAGGAAATGGTCAGCGATAATGAGGATGAATTCGAGGATTTTTACGGCGATACAAACGACGACACCTCCTTTGGTATTGACCCTCCTAAAGAGAGAAGCAGTCGCAGAGAAAGAGACAGGGATAGGGAAAGAGATAAAGCCTCTAAGGAGGAGCATTATTCCGAGCGCCCCCGTATGAGACGGCACGAAAGCGAAAAGGTTGTAAATATTCACACAACCACACAGCTTCAGGTTGTTCTTGCAAAGCCGAGAAAATATGAAGAGGCGGCGGCAATTGCCGATAATTTGGCTGAAAACCGTGCAGTTGTTATAAATCTTGAAAGCACCGACCACGATACAGCAAGACGACTGCTTGACTTTTTAAGCGGTGCGGCTTATGCCAGCAACGGTCAGATAAAAAGAGTGTCAAACGGCACATATATGATTACCCCGTATAATGTTGATGTTATGGGTGATTTGCTTGATGAGCTTGAAAACAACGGAATGTTTATGTAAAATCCCTTTAAGGAGAATAGGAGAATATATATTATGATTACACCAAATCAAATTCGTGAAAAGAAGATTACAGTTGTTGAAGGTCCGGGATACGACCGTGAAGAGGTAAATGTTTTTCTTGCGGAAATAATAGAGTCCTACGAAGCCCTTATTGAAGAAAACAAAGGACTTTATCGCAAGATGGATGTGCTTGCAAACAGAATTGAAGAATACAGAGCCGACGAGGATTCCATTAAAAACGCTCTTATTGACGCGCAGAAAATGGCTACCCAGGTTACAAACGAGGCTAAAAAGAGCGCCAACGAAAAAATTGCCGAAAGCAATGCTTCGGCGCAGCAGATAGTTGCCGATGCCCGTGAAAAAGCCGACAGGGCAATAGCCGAGGCAAGAGATTATGTTAAGGAGCTTACGGCCGAGAAAACACAGGAGGCAGAGTTAATTGTTGCTTCTGCCGAAAAAAAGGCAAACGACGCCATTAACGGTGCAAAGGTGCTTGGCAATGCTGCTCTTGTTCAGGCTCAGCTTTTAAGCAGAGAAATCGTTACAAAGGCAAAGCAGGAGGCTGAATTTTATACCGAGCTTGTTGATAAAATTAAGGGCGAGGCAGAGGACTTTACAACAACGCTTACAACGCTTTACGGAGCACAGCTTGCAAAGCTTTCATCTATTGAACAGCTCCCTGCCGATATTTCAAAGCAGCAGCAGGAAATTGACGCTATTGACGCAGAGCTTTCAAAGAAGCTTGCAACTATTGAAGAAATTGTAGGTGTTGCCGGCGAGGACAAAAAAGAGGAACAGCCTGAAGAAATTCAGCAGGCTGAGGAGTCTGTAACCGAAGAAGCCGTTGACCGAGAGAATGTGGCAGAGGAAGCAGACACCGAGCCGGAGGAGACAGAGGAAGCCGTCCAAGAGGCTGAACCGCAGGAGGAAGCTACATACGAGGAGCCTGCCAAAGACGATAGCTATGACGAGGTTGATGAAATAATAGAATCACTTGAAAACGGTCCCGATTATGATTTTGAAGAAATTGAGGAGCCGCAGGAACAGCCGCCTACAGAGGAGGAGGTAAGAAATGCCCTTGACGCATTTTCAGCTGATGAAATTACCCCTGTTGACGATAGTGCCGTTTCTTCTATTCCCGAGATAGAAGACGAGCCGGAATTTGAAAGTGCAATGCCCTTTGAAAGCTTTTTCAATGTTGATAAAAACGCAGGAAATACAGATGAAGCTATTTCACTTGTTTCTCCCGATGAGGAAGATGACGAGGATGATGATTCGGGAAAGTTTAAGGGATTTTTTAAAAAGAAAAAATAATCTGCAAGGAGTTAACTTATAATGGATTACAATCAAACGCTTAATTTACCAAAAACCGAATTTCCTATGAGGGCAGGACTTCCTACAAGAGAACCGGAGTTCCTTGCCCGCTGGGAAGCTAACGACCAATACAGGAAGCTTATGAAGCACAACGAGGGCAAGCCGCTTTTCGTATTGCACGACGGCCCTCCCTATGCAAACGGAGATATTCATATCGGTCACGCATTAAATAAAACCCTTAAGGATTTTATTGTTAGGTATAAGAATATGACAGGCTTTCAGTCTCCCTTTGTTCCGGGTTGGGATACTCACGGACTTCCCACCGAGCTTGCCGCAAGAAAAAAGGCAGGCATCAGCGCCGAAAGCAATATTTCCGATTTAGAGCTTCGCAAAATCTGCCGTGACACTGCTTTGGGTTATATTGATTTGCAGAGAGAGTCCTTTAAGAGACTTGGAATAATTGCCGAATGGGATAACCCTTACATCACTCTGCAAAAGGAATTTGAGCAGGAGCAGATTAAGGTGTTTGCAACAATGGCTTCAAAGGGTTATATTTACAAGGGCTTAAAGCCTGTGTATTGGTGCGCCGATTGTAATACTGCTCTTGCAGAAGCGGAAATTGAGTATGCAGAGGATCCCTGCCACTCAATCTATGTTAAATTTAATGTTACCGACGACAAGGGATTGCTTACCGCTATGGGTGCAGACCTTGCAAAAACATATTTTGTTATTTGGACAACAACTACTTGGACTCTTCCTGCCAATGTGGCAATCTGCGTAGGTCCAAACTACGAATACTCTCTCATTAAGGCAGATGGTGAATACTATGTTATGGCAACGGATTTGGCACCTGCCGCCTTGGAGGAAAGAGGCGTTACCGAATACGAAACTCTCTGAATTATCAGCTGCAGTGATCTTGATTAAATGAAAAATCACAACCCATTTATTGACCGTACCTCGCTTGTTATTGTAGGTGACCATGTAACTCTTGAAAGCGGTACAGGCTGCGTTCATACGGCTCCCGGTCACGGTATTGAGGACTTTATTGTTTGCAAAAATTATCCTGAAATCCCGATTATCGTTCCTGTTGACGCCAAGGGAAGACTTACCGAGGAGGCAGGTCAGTTTGCAGGACTTACCACCGAGGAGGCAAACAAGCCAATAGCTATGCACCTTGAGGAAACCGGCGCACTGTTCGCTCTTAAGAAAATTGAGCACCAGTATCCTCACTGCTGGAGATGTCATAAGCCTGTTATCTTCCGTGCCACAAGTCAGTGGTTTTGCTCTGTTGACGATTTCAAGGCAGACGCAGTAAAAGCCGCAGAGGATGTTAAGTGGTTCCCTGAATGGGGTAAGGACAGACTTCAGTCAATGGTTCAGGAAAGAGCCGATTGGTGCATCTCCCGTCAAAGAAAATGGGGTGTGCCTATTCCTGTTGTATATTGTCAGGAGTGCGGCAAGGAAATTATAGATAACGATGTAATGCAAAAGGTTTCCGATATATTCGGCAAGGAGGGCTCGGACGCTTGGTTTGCCCACGAGGCTGAATATTTCCTGCCCGAAGGCTTCAAGTGTCCACACTGCGGCAGCACTAAGGGCTTTGACAAGGAAAAGGATATTATGGATGTTTGGTTTGACTCCGGCTCCTCCCACGCCGCAGTTTGCAAAAACAGACCTTATCTGAAGCGTCCTGCCGATGTTTATCTTGAGGGTGCCGACCAATACAGAGGCTGGTTCCAGTCATCACTCCTTACTGCAGTAGCAGGAGGCGAAAAGGCTCCGTACGAGCAGATTATTACTCACGGCTGGACTGTTGACGGTGAGGGCAGAAAGATGTCTAAATCCCTTGGAAACGGTATTGCTCCGCAGGAAATCATCAGTCAGTACGGTGCAGATATTTTAAGACTTTGGGTTGCCAGTGCAGATTACCACGCCGATATTCGTATCAGTAAGGAAATTCTCAAGCAGATTTCCGATAACTACCGTAAGCTTCGTAATACTGCAAGATACTGCCTCGGCAATCTTTATGACTTTAATCCCGACACGGATATTGTTGATAACGACAAGCTTGAGGAACTTGATAAGTACGCTCTTATGAAGCTTGATGAGGTTATTAAAACTGCAAGAAAGGGCTACGAGGAATACGATTACCACACAGCCGCTTATGCAATTCATAATTTCTGCGTTGTTGAAATGAGTAACTTCTACTTTGATGTGCTTAAGGACAGACTTTATACAACTGCTCCCCAAAGTGCTTCAAGAAGAGCGGCGCAGACTGTGCTTTATAAGGTGCTTGACGCTCTTACACTTTTGCTTACTCCTATTCTTGCATATACTGCCGATGAAATTTGGCTCGCAATGCCTCACGACAGCAGCAGAAACGGTGAGTCTCCGCTGTTTAACGATATTCCTCAGGGCAATTTCATTGAAGCAGACGAAGAATTTATTGCCAAATGGGAAAGAATTCATTCGGTCAGAACCGATGTTCAAAAGGCTCTTGAGCTTGCCCGTAACGAAAAAATTATCGGCAAGCCGCTGGAGGCAAGGGTAACTCTTTATGCAGACGGCAAGCTTTACGATTTCTTAAAATCCGTTGAAGCGCAGCTTCCCGAAATTTTCATCACATCTTTTGTTACAGTTGAAAAAGGCGAGGGTGCCGTTAAGGGTGAGGTTGAAGGACTCAGCATTACGGTTGCAAAGGCAGACGGTGAAAAGTGCGAGCGTTGCTGGAAGTATTCTCATACTGTAGGCGAAAATGCAGAGCATCCGACTCTTTGCTCCTGCTGTGCAAAGGTTATGAAGGAAATTCTTTAAACAATATTAATTCTAAAATGGTAAAGGAAGTGATTTTGTGAGGCTGAAAAATAAAAACATTTGGTGCAGTGTAATGATTGCTTTAATAGTTGCCTTTGACCAAATTACAAAGGGTCTTGCAAAATCACACCTTATGAATGGCGGTCCCGTTACGGTAATTAATGGCTTTCTTGAATTTCGCTATGAAGAAAATACAGGGGCGGCGTTTTCCTCCTTCAGCGGAGGCAGATGGTTTTTCGTTGCCCTTACCGTAGTGGTTACCGTTGGAATATGCGTTTATATGCTTAAGGGCAGGGCACAAAAGGATTTGTGGCTTTATTGGACCTTAGGCGTTATGGTGGCAGGTGCGGTAGGTAATCTTATTGACCGCATTGCCTATGGATATGTAGTTGATTTTATAAATCCTCTTTTTGTTAATTTTGCAGTGTTTAATATTGCCGACTGCGCCGTTACTCTTGCAACAATCAGTCTGATAGCCTATCTTGTGCTTGATATGTTTAAAAAGGAGCATAAAAATGAGTCGGCAGATTAGTATTACCGTTTTGCAGGAGCAGGCAGGATTAAGAATAGACAGGCTTATAGCCGACTCTCTTTCCGATTTTACACGAAGTGGCATATCCAAGCTTATTGAGGGCGGCAATGTTTCGGTTAACGGAAAGACGGTGTCAAAAAATTATAAGTGCAGGGCGCAGGATAATATAACTGTTAATGTTCCCGACGCGGTCGCTCTTGAGGCTCAGCCTGAAAATATTCCTCTTGATATTGTGTATGAGGACAACGATTTGTTGGTAGTAAATAAACCAAAGGGTATGGTTGTTCACCCTGCCGCAGGCAATTACAGTTCAACCCTTGTTAATGCTCTTTTGTATCATTGCAAGGATAGCTTAAGCGGCATAAACGGAGTTATACGGCCGGGTATTGTTCACCGAATAGATAAGGATACCTCGGGACTTTTAATAGTAGCAAAAAACGACGCGGCGCATATTGCTCTTGCTCAGCAGATAAAGGAGCACTCCTTTCACAGAGCGTACAGAGCTGTGGTTTACGGAAATATTAAGGAGGACAGCGGCACCGTTCATCAGCCTATCGGCAGAAGCCCTAAGGACAGAAAGAAGATGGCGGTAACAGATAAGAACTCCAAGGACGCCGTTACGCATTATCAGGTGCTTCAGCGCTTCGGTGATTTTACATATATCCGCTGTGTTCTTGAAACAGGCAGAACCCACCAAATACGAGTTCATATGGCTTATATAGGTCATCCTCTTGCAGGCGACGCCGTTTACGGACCTAAAAAGGTTATAACAAATCTAAACGGTCAGTGCCTTCACGCAGGGGAAATAGGCTTTGTTCACCCTAAAACAAATGAGTATATGGAGTTTAATTCTCCACTGCCAGATTATTTTACCGCTTTTCTAAAGAGGATTGAAAAATAATCAGCATAATTTCAAAAATATATTAGGAGTAGAATATGGAAAAAACCTTTGAAAATTGGCTTGTTGTTTCGGATATAGACGGCACCCTTAACAACAAATTCCGCAAGCTTCCCAAAAGAAATTACGATATGATTAAAAAGTTTACCGAATGCGGAGGTAATTTTACTCTCGCTTCCGGAAGACTTCAGTCAAGCCTTGAAAGGAATTACAACAGAATTACTCCTAATCAGCCTGCCGTTATTTTAAACGGAGCCGGTATTTATGACTATGATAAAAGACAAATGCTGTGGCAGCAGACTATCGGCGAAAAGGGCAGGGAATTCGTAAGATTTATTGCCGACGAATACGACGATTTATTTAAAAGCGTTGATATAGGCGTTTATTTTGCAGATTATGTTTATATTGTTAAAAGCGGTCTTTTTGCAAAGGGCACAATGTATTTTGATAAGGCAAAGCACGAATATGTTAAATCTATTGACGAGGTTCCCAGCGACGGCTGGATGAAGGTTATATTTTGGTCTAATCCCTTTGTTATCAGCAAGCTTGAAAGCCTTGTAAAAAGGATTGAAAATCCCGATGCAAACTTTATGGCTTCCTCGCCATTTTCCTTTGAAATGCTTCAAAAGGATACCCATAAGGGCGTTGGTATTATGAAGCTTGCCGATATGCTTGGAATTGAAAAAAGCCATGTTGCCGCTATCGGTGATTACTACAACGATTGGGACATGCTTAAAACCGTCGGCCTTCCTGCCTGTGCAGGTCAGGCTCCCAAGGCAATACATAACATTTGCAAATTTGAAGCCTGCCACTGCAATAAAGGATGTGTTGCCGATTTGCTTGAATACATAATGTCCGGCAGGGCAGACGAGGCTATTGCAAAAGAATTATTAACTAAGCAAGGAGAATAACCGTATGTTTATTATCGGAGCGCATTTAAGCGCGTCTAAAGGATATACTGCGATGCTTAAGCAGGCACAGGAGATAGGCGCAAACACCTTTCAATTCTTCACAAGAAATCCAAGAGGCGGAAGCGCTAAGGATATTGACGAGGATGATGTTAAAGTCTTTCTTTCGTTAATGAAATCCGAGGGCTTTCCCGTAATTCTTGCCCATGCGCCTTATACTCTTAATTGCTGCAGTGCAAAGCCCGAAACAAGAGAATTTGCGATTAATACCTTTGCAGACGATTTGCAGAGGATGGAATATACCCCTAACCAGCTTTATAATTTCCATCCCGGCTCTCATACAGGTCAGGGTGAGGATGTTGGTATTGAGTTGATTGCCGATGCACTTAACAAGGTGCTTTTCCCAGAAATGACTACAACGGTTTTGCTTGAAACAATGGCGGGAAAAGGCTCTGAGGTAGGAAAAACCTTTGAGGAGCTTCGCGCAATTATAGATAAAACCGAGCTTTCGGATACGCTGGGCGTGTGTCTTGATACCTGCCATATCAACGACGGCGGCTATGATGTTGTGAATAATCTTGATGGTGTTATTGAAGAATTCGACAGGGTTATAGGTCTTGACCGTCTTAAAGCGGTGCACCTAAACGATTCAAAAAATCCCTTGGGTGCCCATAAAGACAGGCACGAAAAAATCGGTAAGGGATATATAGGCAGTGAGGCAATAGAAAGAATAATTAACCATCCTGCCCTTCGTAATTTGCCCTTCTTCCTTGAAACGCCAAATGAAATCGACGGCTACGCAGAAGAAATTGCTTTTCTTAAAAGCCTTTACAAATAATAAAAAACAGGGTTTGAACAAAAAGTTCAAGCCCTGTTTTTTTGTTATACTTTGTTAGATAGATTTAAGAAGTGCAGGAAGTCTTGCTATTGTTCCGCCGAGTCTCCAGAAAATTCTGTTAAATCCGGCGAAGCTTGAGCAGTCGTCATTCAGCATCATAAGCAGACCCTCTGCCTGCTCCTGCGAGAATGCACCCATGCTCATTGCAATAAAGTTGCGGATAGGAATTTGGGTAGCCATTGCGGCGAGCATCTTTCCGTCGCCGTTTGCGTCTGAGCCCATACCCGACATAATCTTTTCAATAAGACCGCAAAGTCTGCCGCCCCACTTTGTGTGGCGAGCGTCATTTAAGCAGCAGTACAAATCAATTTTCTTTGATTTGTCGATTTCGGGGCTTGGAAGCTCGCCGTAAACTGCGGCAAAATCTTCTCTTGTAATTCCTGCAACATTATTGTAGTAGTTTGGAGCAGTTTCTCTGTAATCGGGAATTTCTGCTTCAACTGTTGATGTAACGGTCATTGTAGCGGTAAGCTTAATATCACGGCTTGAAGCACCTACCATAATATCAAATTCACCTGTTTCAACCATCCAGTCGCCAAGCTTAACATTATAGAAAGCAAATGCGCGCTTTGAAAGCTCTAATGAAACCTCTGTTTCCTCTCCCGCTTTAAGAAATACCTTCTTGAAAGCACGAAGCTCCTTAACGGGACGGTAAATTGTTGACTCCTTATCGGCAACATATATCTGTGCAACCTCTGCGCCGTCAACATTGCCTGTATTCTTTATTTTAAAGGAAACCGTTACTGTGTCTGTATCCTTGATACTGTCGGCAGAAAGCTTAATATCGCTGTATTCAAAGGTGGTATAAGAAAGACCGTAGCCAAACGGAAATACAACATCAAGCTTGGCGGCGTCGTAATATCTGTAACCGATATATACCGACTCTCTGTGCTCAGATGTAACAGGACCGCCGGGGTAATTTCCGTAGGTTGGATTAACCTCAAAGGAGGTTGGGTATGTTTCGCTTGTTTTACCCGATGGGTTAACAACGCCTGTAAGAATATTTGCAACTGCGCCGCCGCTTGCCTGACCGCCGAGACCTGAATTAAGAAGCGCCTTAACCTCGCTGAGCCATGGCATAAGAACAACGGAGCCGCCTGCAAGAACTACTGCAGTATTTGGATTAGCCTGTGCAACAGCAGATACAAGAGCATTGTGGTTTTCGGGCATATCAATACCCAATCTGTCGTAGCCCTCGCCCTCAAATTCCTCGGTAAGTCCAACAAATACAACTGCAACATCTGCGTTCTTTGCGGCTTCAACTGCCTCGTTAACCAGCTGAGCGTCGCTCTTTCTGTTTTTATCCTTTTTAGTAGGAGCCGCCTTGTAGTAGCCCTGTGCATATGTAATGTTAACTCCAAGCTTTTCAAGCTCATCATAAGCGTTTGAAAGCATCGTAGGATTAATAACAGATGAGCCTGCACCCTGAAAGCGCGGTGCCTTTGCCATTTCACCGATGATAGCAACCCTTTGACCTTCCTTAAGAGGAAGAAGGTTATCGTCGTTTTTAAGCAAAACCATTGAGCCTTCTGCAACCTGCTGAGCAATCTTGTGGTGCTCCATAGCGTCAAAGGTGTGCTCCTTTTCAAGTGCCGGCTTTGACTTAACAATAAGGTCAACAACATTGTCAACTCTCTTGTCAAGCACTGCCTCGTCAAGAGAGCCGTCCTTAACAGCGGCAATAATCTTTTTTGCATTAAGCTGACCCGAGGAAGGCATTTCCAAATCGGTGCCGTTCTTTAATCCGGGAATTCTATCAACAGAAGCGCCCCAGTCGGTTACAAGCATTCCCTTGAAGCCCCACTCATTGCGAAGCACCTGCTCCTGAAGCCATTCGTTTTGAGAAGCGTAAACACCGTTTATGCGGTTGTATGAATTCATAACTGTCCAAGGCTGAGCCTCTTTAACTGCAATCTCAAATGCAGGAAGATATGTTTCGCGCATTGTTCTTTCGTCAATAACCTCGTTGAGCACCATACGAAACGCCTCCTGGGAGTTGCAGGCAAAGTGCTTGAGTGATGTGCCGACGCCCTTTGACTGAACGCCGTTAATAACTGCGGCAGAGCATTTTCCTGCAAGAAGGGGATCCTCGCTGAAATATTCAAAGTTACGGCCGCAAACAGGTGAACGCTTAATGTTTGTACCTGGGCCGAGAATAGTAGAAACCTTTTCCTTTAAGCATTCCTGACCCATAGCCTCGCCCTCTTTTTCAAGAAGCTCAGGGTCCCAAGAGCAAGAGGATGTAGCGGCAGGAGGGAAGCAGGTAGCAGGTACTGAGTTTCCGAGACCAATTCCGTTAGAGGTTTTCTTGTCCTTGTTTTGCTTACGCAGACCGTGAGGTCCGTCTGTAATCATAATTTCGGGAAGTCCAAGCTCGGGAGCTGACTCCAAGTGCCAATAGTCGTGACCCGAAACAAAAGCCGCCTTTTGCTCCAAAGTCATCTTTTTTACAATTTCCGGGTGTTTCATTAAATAAAAACGCTCCTCTCTAAATTTTTACATATAACATTATACTATAAAAATTTACTTATATCAACAGTAAATTTTGTTTATTTTTACCACATAATCCAACTCTGCTTTTACTGTTGAAACAATTTTAACACTATGGTATAATTTTATTCAGAGGTGAGAATATGCAAAAAGAAAGCCTTGCAGATATTATTACTGATAAAATCAACAGCTTTGCCTTGCTGGATTCCCGCGTGAAAAATCTTATTATTAACTGTTCGGAAGGCAAGGATGCTCTTGATATAAAAATAGAATTTGAAAATTTTATGGTGCAAATCAGCTACTCATATTTAGGTAAAACCTATGGCTACAGATTTGCCGAAAACGAAGAACCGGCAGGATGTCTTAATACGGAATTTTTGTTTCCATTCAGCAGTATTGCCTATTCGATTTACGATGTTCACAACGCCGTTGACGACAGGGAATTTGTAAATTTGGAGTTTCATACGCTAAACAGTAATGAGTCGGCAGCCGACGCCGCTGATACTGTTATTTCCTTTATTCAAAGGCATATTGATGAACTTAACCTTTGCGACGATGATGTGAAAAATGCACTTGAGGATTCCTTTAAAAACGGCATTGAAATCGCTTCAAGGCGGTATAATTATGAGGATTTAAAGAATAATCCGAAAAAGCTTGAAAAACATAAGGCGAATCTGTATAGCCTTAGGTACGAAAATCCATTTTATGCCTTTCTTGCTCACGGAAAAGTACATCAGCTTCAAATTTGGCTTGCAAAAAAATCCGCCAAGGGCAAGCTTCTTACCTTTGAAAAAAGGTATTATGATTATCTTATGGAAAACGGCTTTAAGGCGGATAATCCCAAGCTTAGCGAAAGGCTTAAAAAGGAGTCTAAAAATCAGCTTCGCCGAAGCTTGCTCTATTATGGCTTTACTTTAGCTGCGTTTATATTTTCTATGATTATTTGCCTTGTATGCGATTTTGCGGCAGGCGAGCTGTTCTATAAGGATTATTTGCGAGTATTTGATTTTAATATGTTTTTCAGTATACGAATGATTTTGCTTACGGTATCAATAGAAATTCTTCTTTATCCCGTTATGGTAAAGCTTGTAGGTGAAGAAGCAGTGCTTCCCGTTGATAAAATAATTGTTGAAAAAAGAAAAATCGCTTGCCCCATTTCCGCCGCAGTTGCCGTGATTTTGATTTGCGCTGAGGTTTTATCCTGTTCAAAATGTATAGCGCTGGGAGAAAATAATGTTTATCTTTGCAAATCGGCAGGTAAAGCGCAGTATGTTCAGTACAGCGATATTAAGTTGTTTACCGCAGACGGCTGGGATGACGACGATGGCTTTGAAGAAGATAAAATGTATATTGCAGTTATCAATGATGACTATAATAACTATTATGACATAAGCCGTGACCGAAAGGATATTGACGATATTGAAAGGCTTATCAATAAAAATCTGAAGGTCACAAAGGCATATAAATCAGTGCAGGATTTCCAAGAGGAATACTGCGATAATTAAACAGTGCTTTACTGCATTTGCAAACAAAAACATGGCTTGAACAAGGGTTCAAGCCATCAGCGTGTAGAAAAAGTCTTAAATCAAATTTCTACACGCTGTTAGGCTTCGAGAAATGGAATTGAATTTCGTTTTCTTGCGAGTGGGAGCTGTACGACGGTACCGCCCCCGAGCAAAAAACGAAAAACGCCAAAATAGGCTTGGATTCGATGTCCAAGCCTATTTTAATGTTGCTCGGTCGTTGCCATTTGACTCAATGCCAAAAACAACAATTACTACGAGCAATAACCTATTAATTTTTTCAGCGTGGTTCAAACCACTTTATCGACAGCCTCACGGCTTGAACAAGGGTTCAAGCCATGAGGCTTTATATGCGTTTTTTTATTTTTTTATTGATTCTGTAATGCCCTCGGCAAGACCTGCAAGGCCCTGGATTTCAGAGGGAATGATAATCTTTGTTGCCTGACCGTCTGCCGCCTTCTCAAATGCCTCAAGAGCCTTAATCTTAATAACGGCTTCCTTGGCGTCTGCCTCGTTAAGAAGCTTGATAGCGTCGGCGGTGGCCTGCTGAACCTTTAAGATTGCTTCGGCCTCACCCTCGGCCTCGCGGATTTTTGCTTCCTTAACAGCCTCTGCGTGAAGAATTGCAGATTGCTTTTCTGCCTCGGCTTCAAGAATTTTTGATTCCTTGTGACCTTCTGCAACAAGGATTTTTGATTGCTTTTCACCCTCGGCACGAAGGATGGACTCTCTTCTCTCGCGCTCTGCCTTCATTTGCTTTTCCATTGCGTCCTGAATTTCACGGGGCGGAATAATGTTTTTAAGCTCAACTCTGTTAACCTTAATGCCCCAAGGGTCAGTTGCTTCGTCAAGAATTACTCTGATTTTGGCATTTATGGTGTCACGGGAGGTAAGGGTTGAGTCAAGCTCAAGCTCACCGATTATGTTACGCAGGGTAGTTGCCGAAAGATTTTCAATGGCGGAAATAGGACTTTCTACACCGTAGGTATAAAGCTTTGGGTCGGTAATCTGATAAAATACAACCGTGTCAATCTGCATTGTAACATTATCCTTTGTGATAACCGGCTGTGGCTTAAAGTCAACCACCTGCTCCTTAAGCGAAACTATTTTTACAATTCTGTCCACAAAGGGAACCTTAACATGCAAGCCTGTCTGCCAGGTGCTGTAAAATGTACCGAGTCTTTCAACAACATATGCTTTAGACTGCGGAACTACTCTGATGTTGGCAAGAATAAGAGCCAACAGTGCAATAATAACTATTGCAATGATTACGAATTTTAACATATTTTTCTCCTTTATTTACGACAGCAAATGCTGCCAAATTTGTTTTTAATTCTCTTGCTTAACAATAAGCTTTACGCCGCTGATTTCAACAATTTCAACCCTTGAGCCTGCCGGTATAACGCTTCCGTCTGCAGAACGGGCGGTCCATATTTTACCGTCAACCTTAACCTCGCCCATAGAATTAATATTGTCAATATCCTGCTGTACTATACCGATTTGGTTAAGCGCCCTGTCGGCATTTGTTCGTTGCATTTTAGGTGTAATAAACTTTCTTACCAAAGGTCTTGTGATTGCAAGAGCCAAAATTGTTACGATTATGAAAATAACAATTTGCAGATATAGAGGCGCTTTAAGTGCCGCCGCTGCAAGCCCTGCTATCGAGCCTATTACAAACCATATTGAAACAAGCTGTGCAGTAGCCGCCTCCAGTACCCCGAAGATTATTATTGCCGCTGCCCAGACAATATACATTGTGTTTTCAGCCATTGTAATCACCTCCTGTTTTTTCATTCACATTATATAATGCTTCGATAGGAAATATGAGTGGTTTTCATATTTTCCATATCGTGTGCTTATTATACCATATTTCGACGGAATTTTCAATATCTTGTGCCTGCGCCCTACGGAATTTACAATCTGTTAATAATCGATACAAGGAGTTGTATTTGAAATTTTACAGTGTTATTCCTGTGGTATATATTATTTCTTTTACGGAAATTTGTTTACAAATTTTTGCCGTTGTGATATATTTACAGTGTAAAAACATATGCAGAGGTAGATTATATTGAAAAAAATACTAAGCCTGCTTTTGTCTGCTGTTATGTGTATCTCTGTTTTTACGGCAGTAGATTTTTCGGCTTATGCAAAGGCAAGCATTTGCACTTATTTTGAAATTAATCCATCGGGTGTTGACGAGGAAACTAAAGAGGAGCTTATTGAAAAAGCGGAGGAGGATTTGAATGTTTACAGTTCAAGCGCTTCAAGCTACGAAATAAGTTCTACCATTGATGCGCCCCAAAAAAGCGCCTCGTACCCCACCTCGCTGGACGCGGCTATGACCCTTCGTGACAATATGGTAAAAAGAATTGCGGATATAAGCGTAACATTTTTATCAGGCGACATTAATTCCGACAAAGCAATGAAGAGCGTGTTTAACAAAGCCGTTGACCAAAAATATTCCGTAAGTAATCAAGACGGCGATTATCTTAAGTATAACTGCGGTGCCGCTTCGGTTTCCGGCTCAAGACAGTATGTCTCGGGAAAATATTTATACAGACTGACCTACCATTTTGATTATTTTACAACATATGCTCAGGAGCAGCAGGTTACAAAAAAGGTAGCCGAGGTGTTCAAAGAGCTTAATATCAGCGAAAAATCTGATTACAAAAAAGCTCTTGCAATACACAATTATGTGTGCCAAACGATAAATTACGATTATGCCCATTACGGCGAGTATGATTATATGCCGCAGTTTTGCACCTATCAGGGATTGTTTAACGGTGTTGCGGTTTGCCAAAGCTACGCAACTCTTTATTACCGTTTAGCCTATGAAGCAGACCTGCCGTGCCGTGTTGTAACAAGCGATGACCACGCATGGAATTTAGTTAAAATTAAAGATTTAAACTATTATGTTGACTGCACCTGGGACGATACTATTTATGATAAAAAGCAGGGTACCCCCGAAAGCCGTTGGTCTAACCGCTATGGCGATAAGTATTTTTTGGTAGGCTCCGAAACCATGAGCGACAGCTCTCATATTCTTGAAAGCCAATATAAAACCGAAGAATTTAAAGCCGAGTATCCTACCTCGGAAACCGATTTTGTTTGTGAGCACGAGGTAAGCGTATGGGCGGTTCCCGAAAATTCCAACTGTGAAGCAGGCTTTAAAAGGAATCTTGAATGTGAAATGTGCGGCTTTGTTACAGGCAGCGGTGAGGTACCGTCAGGCTCATCTCATTCCTACACTGAAATATATGTTGAACCCACCTGCACAACAGGGGGATATGTTCTTCATCAGTGTACCGTTTGTGCATTCAGCTATAAAACAGGCGAAGTAAACGTCTTAGGCCACAGCTATAAAACAACAGTAACGAAAGCAACCACATCAAAGGCCGGAAGCACTGTGGTAAAGTGTACCCGTTGCCAAAGCGTAAAATCAAATGTTGCAATACCGAAAATCAGCTCGGCAGCCTTAAGCACAACCGTGTATGTATATAACGGCAAGGTAAAAACGCCGTCGGTAACGGTAAAGGACAGCAAGGGAAAGGTACTTAAAAAGAATACCGATTACACGGTAAGCTATGCAAGCGGCAGAAAGTATGTTGGCAAGTACGCAGTAAAGATTACCT
>CALYNN010000004.1 GCA_945221685.1 uncultured Clostridia bacterium
AATACTCTTGAGCTTTCCTTAACATCAATATTTCCGCTTGCCGCAAGAGTACTGTCAAATACAACTCTGCTTGAGCCTGATGCCTCAAGACCTCCTAAAGAAGCAGTATCATTGAAATAAAGAGTATGCCCGTTTTTAGCATATGTTGTTCCGGAGCAGGTATATGCCTTTGCAAATACACTGTTTCCGCTGCCGTCAAAGGTTGCGTTTGCGGAAAGAGTGAGCTTTGAATAGCAATAAAGAGAGCCGACATTTACAAAATTGTTAGTAAAGCTTACCTCGGGAACATAAGTAATTGAGGAGTCTATAAGTCTTGCGTCACCGATATAAACTGTTGAGCCGGTCTGATTATTGCAAAATTCCTTAACATTCTTAAAGGGATTTCGGGTAGTTGTGGTTGCTTCCTTATCATAGCCGTAAACGCTGAATACGCAACCGGAATTGCTTTCAATCCAGATATGGCGTTCTGCCGCAGAGTTTGTTCCTACATGACCGCCGATATATACCCTGTCATTACCTATAATATGGAAAATATTATATGCTCCGCTTTTGTCCTCTGCGTTATTGGCACCGTCAACATTTCCGCATACATAAAATTCGCTGTTTAACAGCTCCAATGTGTAATTTGACAAAAGATTGCCTGTTACATAAAGCCTTCCGTAGCTGTTAAGAGAATTCCAATCCTTGTCGCCGTTTAATGTTAAATTACCCTTGCACTTAATAGTACCGTTAAGGTAAACTCTTGGACTAATATACATATCACCTGTTGACATCAAGGTACCCTTTATAGTGATATTTTCTTTATTATCTGCAGTAAATGAAACAGATATTGCTTTTATAACAGATGTTTCAACATCAGTATAGTTTGTATTGCTGACTTTAAAGGTTCCGTTGCAGCTTACAACAGTATTATTTCTTAAATTAATGTGCGCTGTAGTATAATTTGAATTTGTGCAAACCTTTACATTATCATAAAGGTCAGAGGTGCCTGAAGCATTTATTGTATTTGAACAGTAAACACTTGAGCCTGCCTCTGCAACAAGTGAGCTACAGGAAATACTGCCTGCACAAACAACGCTGTTTGTTCTGGCATAAACATTTTTGCCGGCTGAAATCGTACCTGAGCAGTAAATCTTTCCCCCTGCCTCAACATAAATTGAGCTATTGCAGGAAATATTACCGGTTACATAAAGAATACAATTTGTTCTGACATTAATATCAGCCTCGGTTGACAGGCTACCGTAAATTACTACAGTTGCGTTGGAGCCGCCGCTATTACCAAGGTCGAAGCCACCGCCATTTCTAAGCAAGTCTTTTTCTACTTTAACATTTCCTATATTTACATAGGTTCCGCCGCTTTGCAAATTAATATTATTTGCACCGCTATGGGTAAATGATCCGTTATAATAACCGCCGTTACTCATATTCGGTTTAGGTCTGCTTGACATTTTTGAAAAGCTTTTTGCACCTGATGTACCGTCTGCCCAGATAGCGCTGCCGGACATAGTAACGGAAATAGTATTACTGTCGGTAGAGGTGTATGTAGGCATAGTAACAAATACCGATTCATCAGTTACCGGAGAAACTCTGTACTGCATCTGCGAGTTAAAATACTTTCTCGGCTCATATGCAGTATCCGAAGAACCGCCGATAATAAAGTCGGACATAACAGGTCCGAGGAAAACATCGGCTCTATCGGGCAATGAAGGAAGACCTGATTCATACAGTAATTCGCTTGAATAAACGCTTGCCCTTTTGTCTTCGTAAGCATTACCGAGAGTTTTTGTCAACGAATCTCTTTTTGCCTGTACTGCGTCTGCAGAATAATTTGTGGCATACTTATCCTTGGTTGAAGAATTATTAGCAATCTTTTCATTATAGAAATTCTTAACTGCGGCCGCACCGTATTCTCCGCCTACACCGTCAACACCAAAGGCTTTTACACGGAATTCATCAATAAATGCAGATGGAGCCTTAAGCTTATTGTTGCTGTCATAAAGAGCGTAGCCCTTATATGTTGTATGGTCCTCGCCTGTAAGCTTCGTTAAACCGGACGAAGCAGAGGCCTTGTTTGCCGTAAACAGAGGCGATGTGTCCGCCGAAGTAAGCAGGTCGTTATTTTCGTATTTATTATCTGTATAGCTTTCGGTCTTAAGGAATGCGTCAAGGTCTTTGCCCATATTCTTTACGGCTTCCTTAACTGTTCTGTCGCCCAGAACCTCCGAATCGCCCAATTCCTCGCGGGTTTGAGTTGCTTTTCTTATAGACTTATTAACCTCGCGAACAAAATACGGCTTCATATTAGGAACAGAAATATAATCACTGTCCTGCAGGAAGGTGCGCGCAACTGCAAACCTTGCTCCGACCTCGGTAGCACTGTTCATAGTAACGCCCTGAGTGCCGTTGTAAATATTTGTTGTGTTGCGGTTAACCTGAGTACCGTTTACAACAAGACTCTTTGTGGTTGTAATTTCTCCGTCGTTATTCTTTCTTGTAAACTGTATTCCGTAATTAAAATCATTTGACTTATCGGCAACATTTTGGAAAAGCAGTCCTGTATTATTGGAATTATAAAGCCTGTCGGTACCGGCGCTTTGAAGCTGGGCAACAAGTCCGTCAATACCAAGCTCTCTCGCCTGCGCAAGATACTCCTCGGCACTGCCTTGGCTTACATTATAGGTAATAAGAGACTGATTGTTAAGAGTAAATGAGCCGTCGTCATTATACACAAGATTGTCAGCCTGAGCCAATATAGCTTCCTTTTGGCTTTGAGTTAAAAGAACATCGGTTTTTTCTTCAAAATATTCGTTTGCCGCATTTATATATGCTGATTTCAGTGTTGCGGTATTTGTAATACCGGCAAAGTTTTCAAGTTTGTCAAGCACATTGAGAGCTGCCTGAGTTTGCTCAATATACTGCTGATTTTGAACATAAACATGAGTTGATTCATCTCTATTGGTTTTAAGAGAATTATTAAACATAATATCGGTAACAGCCGTATATGTTACCTGACCGTAATCATCAGGCTCATTATCCTTATCCTCTGTTACCTCATCATTGGCCGCTCCGTCTGAGTTATCTTCTCCGTCAAAATCACGGTCCTTTAATCTGCTGGTGTTAATTGCCTGAACACCAATGGAAATATTTGAGTTTGAGTGAACATCACCGTTGGTAACCACCTCGGACAAATTAATATGAACAAGATCATTATAGTCCGGCTCTTCATCGAATACTTTCTCCTTTATCTTCTGAACGATTTTTGAGTTAATACCATTAATAAGTCCCTCAAATGACGCAGTAATGTTATCAACCGTAGAGCCTGTTCTGCCGTTGATTTTAACAGCCGGGTTCTGCTGAGTTCCCTTTGTAGAACCTGCTAAAACAGTATATTTCAGTGCCTTGGGCATTTCGATATAGTTTGCTTCACATCTTACACATGCCGTTTTTTTCAAATGGAGTGAGCTTATTCCGAGAACATTTGAAAAGGATGTACTGTCGTCAAGCTCAACGGTAAGCTTATAGTAGCCTGTTGTTATGTAGTCATCCTCATTAACAGTAGCCGACGCAAGAGTACCCTTTTGCTCTATTTTGAGCTTAAGGTTATCCTTATACTTACCGTCAACATCGTAGCCGTTCTTCTTAAGATAGCTATAGGCAACATCTTCAAGAGAGTTTTCTGTAGTACCCAAATTAGCGGCAACGGCAGTAGCCGCCGCGTCAACAGCGTTTTGAAGCTTTGCACCGCAATAATAATGCAGTCCTACATCTATAGTCAGCGCCGTAAAACCAATTAAGGCTGTCAATAAAACAGCCGTAAGTATGGTTATAGCACCCTTTTCTTTTCTTAAACGATTAAATTTTTTCAAGGCACTCACCTCTTTGAAAAATTTTAATTCATCAATATTATAATTCATCATAATATTGCTTTAATATCAGTCTTGGGCTTTAATATCCTCTGCTTTAGAATGAGCAAGAGAGAACTCTGTTTGCAATCTGTAAATCAAATCCTCTGCCTTATCTATTGCACTTTCATATACAGCCGCAATTTCCGAATTCCTGCGCTCGCCGTCGGAGGTCATACCCGATTCGAGCTGTTCGTTTAGGCTTTTTATTTCACTTCTGTTTTTATCCACCTTTTTGGTAAGGTGGGCAACATCGCGTTGTAAATCCCGGTTAGTATCGGTAAGCTTTTTGTTTTCTTCGGAAAGAAGTCTGTTTTTCGCGCTGAGCTTTTCAAGCTTTTCCTCCAGCTCCTTAAGCTCCTCACTGTTTACAGAGCTTTTTTCGGCTTTGGTTTCGCTTTTAAGACGATCACGCTCTTTTTGACACTGTTCAAATAAAACCTTAATCTGCGCAAGCTCTCCCTTTACCTGTGAAAGCTCACATTCAAGCATATTATTTTCGTTTTGCAAATCTCCGAACCGTGAGTCAAACACGGCACTTGCGTTTTTATTAGCTTCAAGCAGGTTTTCAATATAGCTTTCCACCTGCTTTGTGTCGTAGCCTCTAAGGACCTTGTCAAAGCCGTAATCCTTTCCGCCGCTTAAAATTTCGTTTCTGTTTACAATATTACTGTTTGCCATAAAATCTCTTCTTTCCGTACCTAACCCTTTGCCGGATGAAATACAATTAAAAATTTATTCAAAGACTATTATATCTCCTGTCTGAATTTTAAGCAAGTCTGCATCACCCGAATTCAGTTCAAGAACCTTATAGCCGTTATTTACTTTTTTTCTTACCTTGTGAGGCTTAACTGCTCTGTCTATAAACAGTACCTCGCCATCCTTAGACATAGTAATTACATCTATATCAAACTTCATTCCGAAGGTATGAATTTCATTGCACGGAGTAAGCAGCAGTCCGTGACCTTTCGGCAGGCTCTTTCGGTACATAAGTCCCATAAAGCGCCTGAAAAAGCTGCTTGCGTCCTCAACATATGAAATTATTACGCTTCCGTCTTTTTTTGCTTTAAGTATTTTCATTAGAATACTCCCGAAAGATTATCCACAACAGAGAATACAACCGGTCCGAGAATTATTACCATAATTGCCGGAAGAATAAATATAACGGTGGGAATAGTCATTTTAGTAGGCACCTTTGCGGCAACCTCCTTGATCTCCTCACTTTTATCCATTCTAAGCTGCTCTGCCTGAGCCGAAAGTACATTCGTAATCGGAATACCAAGCTGATTTGCCTGAATAACCGCAGATACAAATGTTTTAACCTGCTTAACATCTGTTGAATCAGAAAGAGTTTTTAACGCCTCATTTCTGTTTTTACCAAGCTGAATTTGTTTAAAAACAGTCATAAGTTCGTCGATAAACGGGCCTTCCATTCTTTCGGAAACCTTAACAAGAGCGGCGTCAAAGCTAAGTCCCGCTTCCATACAAACGCTCATCAAATCGATAGTTTCGGCAAGCTGATTTTTTATTGCCTCCTGATGAGATTTAACTTTTTCGTTGAGGTAAATATTAGGTCCGAGAATACCCACTGCAATTCCCGCGAACATTATAATAAGCGCATAATCGGTAACGGTAAAAAGAACAAGACCGAGACCTATGGAAATTACTACCATAACAAGCATAAACGCCGTTTTGAAAAACTGGAAATTAGAGGCGGACATATGGATGCCTGCCTTGCGCAGCTTGGCGGAAAGCATTTCCATCTGCTTTTTCTGCTTTGCGGATTTTGTTGGCTTATCTCCATATTTGTCGGTTTTGGAAAGCTTGTCGATTACAGGCTTAACAACTCTTTCGTAAAAGGATGTATCAACATTCTTGTAGTCAACCTTAACTGCTTCCTTACCGATTGATTTTTTTCTTTTGAGGTTATTATCCTCTTCCATACCCTTTTTGCTTAAAAGCACAACAACAATGGAAAGTGCAAAAAGCGCATAGGCAATTACTAAAAATTCAAGCATAATTCATACCTCTACATTTTGACGGTTGTGATTTTCTTAATGGCAAGAAACGCCATAAGCTCCAAACCGGCAGCTATAGCAAGAGCGATATGTCCCCTTGTTTCCGTAAACAAAACCTTTACGAAGTCGTAATTAACAAGTGAAAACATACCAAGCAAAATAACAGGCATTGCGCCTACTATTGTACCCGACATTTTACCTGATGATGTTGCGGTTTTAAGCTGCTTTTTAAGCTTCATTCTGTCTCTGATAGTGTCTGACAGAGTTTCCAAAATCTGCGATAAATTACCGCCGGTTTGCCTTTGAACAAGCACTGCCGAAATCATAAGAGCAAGGTGCTTACTTTTTATTCTCTTGCCCATATTATCCAGGGCATCGTCCATTGAAGCACCCATACTTACCTCTTTAAGACAGGTTTCGAATTCGGTTGAAATGGGAGCATCCATATCCTTTGATATTGTTTCCATTGCCTGCATAAAGCTTAAACCCGAACGCAAGCAGCTGCAGCAAATCATAAGTGCGTCGCTTAACTGTTCGTCAAACTTTTTAACTCTGCTCTTCTGTTTGCTCTTTATGATTACGATAGGGGTAACAGTTCCGGCCACTGCCAATACAATTGAAAGAACGGAATTACCGGTAAACATTGCCGCAAGCAACGCGGGAACCAGCGCAACAACAATCCAAATAGTTATGAATTCCTCGGGACGCATTTTGACATCTGCCGCCTGAAGCTCTCTGTATAGCACAGAGCCGAACTTTTCGAAAAAGTTGTTTCCGCTTTTATCTCTTTTTTTGTTTTTAGACCTTTTGCTTTCGTGCTTAACAAGTGCAACATCAACCCCGTCGCCCTCCTGCTTGTTTAGCTCTTCAAGCCTTTTTTCCGCCGCAATTTTATCGGCGGAGACTGCCATGGCAATTATGTATGCCAACGCAAATGCAAGAAGCGAAAAGGATAATGTTATAAGTATAATATTAAGAATGGAACCAGTCATTGTTAATTGTCACTCCGTTCTCGCGAATTTTTTCTACGCATCTCGGAATAATACCCGTTGCCTTAAATTCGCCTTTGAATTTTCCGTTTGTGTCGAGTTCACCCTCGGTTTCATAATTAAATATATCCTGCATTCTTATAACATCGCCTTCCATTCCCACTATTTCGGAAATGGAAACAATTTTCCTTGTACCGTCGCGCAGACGAGCCTGCTGAACAATAAGGTTAATCGCAGACGCAACCTGGTCTCTGATAGCCTTTGACGGCAGTTCAGAGCCGGACATCATTACCATTGTTTCTATACGCGAAACGGAATCTCGCGGAGAGTTAGCGTGGATAGTTGTAAGTGAACCGTCGTGACCTGTGTTCATTGCCTGAAGCATATCAAGAGTTTCTTCACTACGAACCTCGCCGACGATTATGCGATCAGGCCTCATACGAAGAGCATTAACTACCAAATCTCTTATGCTTATTTTTCCCTTGCCCTCCATATTTGCAGGACGGCTTTCAAGAGTAAGCACATGCTCCTGTTTAAGCTGAACCTCGGCTGAATCTTCTATTGTTATTATTCTTTCATTTTCCGGAATATAGGAAGAAAGAACATTGAGCAGGGTTGTTTTACCTGAGCCTGTACCTCCCGAAACAACTATATTCAGCTTTCCCTTAACCGCAGCCTCGAGGAAATTCAGCATCTTTGTGTTGCAGGAGCCCCATGAAATAAGGTTTTCGGCGGTAATGGGAGTTTTTCCGAATTTACGGATTGTAAGTATCGGACCTACAAGGGATACCGGCGGAATTATTACATTAACACGGGAGCCGTCAGGAAGACGGGCGTCTACCATCGGACTTGCTTCGTCAACATGTCTTCCTACCTTTGTAACAATTCGGTCAATAATCTGCATAAGATGTGCAGTGTCCTTAAACTGAATATCCGTTAGGTAAAGCTTGCCTCGGCTTTCAACATATATTTGATAAGGTCCGTTTACCATAATTTCGGAATAAGCGTCGCTGTCAACAAGGGATTGAATGGGACCGTAGCCCATTATATCATCAAACAGCTCCTCGGTAATAACTCCCCTATCAATTCTTGGTATATTATATTCAGGCTTTTCAACAAACTCCTGAATAAGATTACGCATATTTTCGTCGGTAACCTGAATATTTTCATTAAGCTGCTGCTCAATAATTGCATTATGAATTCTTGTTTTTACTTCGGCGAAGGGGTCATCAACGATAAATTTTGACTCCTTTGGTTTAAATCTGTCGGTATTGGCAGAATATTTAGTCTTTTTTTCTTCTTCGCCTGCATTGCCGTATATATCTAATAAGCCCATTAGCTATTCTTCTTTCTTGAACTGAATTTGCCCTTTGCCTTGCCGGAGTTTCCTTCTCTTTCGGAAACAAGCTCGGAAACAAAGCCGTTTAACTCTCTTGAAATAACAGCCCTCGGCTTATAGGTAACCACAGGCTGACCGTTGTTAAGCGATGTGTTAACAGTTTTAAAATCAGCCGATATAACGGCGTATGCCGGTATTCCGAGAAGGTTTTCAAAATCCTGTATTTTTACCGCGCTTTTCTTTGCGTATCGGTTGATTATCATTTTAATCTTTTCCTTTTGATTAAGCTGAGTTAACACATCAAGACAAAGCTTAGCTCTTTTCAAAGAAAGAATATTCACATCGTTGACCATAAAAACTGTATCGGAGGACTCAATGGCGGTAATTACCGGGTCGGTAAGAGCACAGCCGCAGTCAACAATTACATATTCAAAATAGCTTCTTGCAACATCAATAATTGCTTTAACCTTATCTGCCGAAACATATTCCGCAAGCTCCGGTGAGTTAGGTGAAGCCAAAAGCGAAAGTCCCGAAAGATGCGAGGTACAGCAGGTTGTAAGGTTATCTATGGATACACCGTTGGTATCCCTTACCAAATCGACAATCGTTTCGTTGGGTGAAACATCCAAAGCCATATCTGCGTCGCCGAACTGCAAATCCAAATCAATAAGCAAGGTCTTTTTGCCCCTTGAAGCAAGAGATACGGCGGTGTTGGTGCAAATGGTGGTTTTGCCTACGCCGCCCTTTCCGCTGAAGAAGGCATATACCATTGACCTTACCTTACGGTCAATATTTACCGACTGGCTGAGCTTACGCTCCTTTGAAACAATTTTGCTGATGTTTTTGCAAAAGTCTTCGCCGCCGATGGATATGTCCATAACCTGTCGAACGCCTACCTGAGCCGCGCTGTTTACCAAATCAACAGAAATTCGGTTTGTAAGAATAACTGCACAGGCACCGATTGAATTTAAATTCAAATCCTCTACAAAATCAAGAAAGCTACTGTCGATTTCGTCACTGTCAAGTAAAAATGCAACTACATCGGGGACAAAGCCGTGAATTCTTGTTTTTGCGCCGTTTTCAATTTCGGAATAGCCGATAATCGAATAATTCTCGTCAACAATTTTATTTTTTACCGCTACCTTGTATTCGGTATTGTTTGAACAAACAACAATGTTAATCTTTTCCATATCTTTTCATCTCCGGGCATAATTACTTGCGTGGGTTAAGTACAAGCTTATAGGTGTAATCGTTTTCAATTTCGTAAAGCTTAAGCGCCTGCTTTTCGGTAACCTCAACAGTAAGAGTGCTGTATTCGGTAATCTTAGTTCCGCTTGCAGAGGAGCTGGTGCTTACGGTGTTTGTTGAAACACGGATAATCTTCAAATTCTTATAGGCAACCTTGGTAGTTGTTTTTCCGTTTTCACTGTCGTAAACAATTACATTAACGGTATCACCCTCGCTTATGTAGCCGTCAACACCCGTAACGGAACCGGCGTTAAAGGAATAAGCTACCTTACCCGGAGCCAGCTTGAAGGACAAAGCAACATCTTCGCCGTCGGCACTTTCAAATCTGGATTTATTAATCTGCTCACCTGCGTAAATCGGGTCAATGGTTATATTGTCAACAAGCTCGCTTGCCTCCTTGGCATAGTTTGGAGTTGCGTCTGCTTCAACAACGGATTTAGTTGCGAAGTAAGGATTTTCCTCGTCATCAAGCATTTCCTGAGTGATTTTTGTATTCTTGGGAATATCCTGAACAGCAACTACCACGCTGACCATATCCGCATCCTTGTATGTTGTTTTTTCATCAATCTGCTTTGCAAACATATAAGTTGCAAATCCTGCAATAAGAGCAAATAGAACTGCTATCAAATAAACTTTTTTCATAAAAATATTTACCTTTCTGAATAAAACCTTATTTCAGGTTTTTAAATAAAAGTTAAAGGCTGGCGTACTTATTCGCTTGCCGGCGCTTTTTCAACCTTAAAGGTTGAGCTTGAGGTAAGAGTTTTTGTCATATCGTCGCAGGTGACGCCCAAAACGGGAGTAAGCACCTTCATATCGCAGCTGACGGTAACGACAACATCTCCCTCGCTTCGCTTTGCTACATCAAAGCCGTTCATAAAGACGCTTTCGCTGTCGTCATAGGTATATTCAACTGTTACCTTGGCATTTTTCACACCGGGGGGCAGGGTGTTTTTAACGGACTTGAGAATATCGTTTTCCGCAACGGTAGTCTCCTCCTCATCAATGTCTGCAAAGGTAAAGGTTTTGTCAATAGGTTCATTTTCGCCCTCATTGTAGCAAACCTTCGCATATTCAACGCAGGCAGTACGAGCCGCATTTCTTGCGGAGTTTTCTACAGAAATGTAGTTATAAAACAACCAGCCGAAGTCGATTATACCCATAACTAAAAGCAAAAAGATTGGCAGAACGATAGCAAACTCCACTATCGCCTGTCCTTCCTCTCGTCTTTTCTTTTTTTTGCATATTTTTTTCATTAGGTCATATCACCCACTTCATTAACAATACTTTAACATTTACACAAGAAAAACAGGGCAGGTCACCCCGCCCCGTTCTCTCATCTTAGACAATTAATCGTATGTTGATTTAACCGGCACTTGTTGGTGCTTCTGTTGTAAAGCCGTTACTAGCAAGCTTGTCATCAGCAGACTTGAAAATACCTGAAATTCTAGGACCAAGAACTACGATAACAGCGATAGCTGCTATAGCAATAAGACCAAGAATAAGTGCATACTCAACCATACCCTGTCCGTTTTCGTCTTTAATAAAGCTCATAAATTTTTCCTCCTTAGAAAATTTTTAATCTATTAATTAGTATGTATCTCTTATCCGATAAAATCGAATACAGAGAAGCACATAGAAATTACAGTTCCGATTGAAAGAAACGGTCCCATAGGAATTTGGGTTTTAAGTCCGCCTTTCTTTTTTATCTTCATATATATGAAGAACATCAAAACAAACAACGCCATAAGCACCATTGCCTGAAAATAACCAACGGCGTAAATCGTAAGACCGATAACTCCGCTATACTTTATATCTCCGGCGCCCATAGGAATTTTGAGAATACTCGGAATCGTACAAACAATCATTCCAATGAAAAATCCAAGGAATACCTTTGAAAGCTCCTCTACACTTTTTTCGCTGATACAGTAATAAATCAAATATCCTGCCTGAATAATCAGCATAGTCAAAAGCAGCGGGTTTGGAATTTTTCTGACTAATGAATCCACAAAGGATATGCTGAATATCGGTATCAGCAACAAAAGGTTTCTTATAATCAATGCTGTGCTTGCTGCCGTAAGCATAACTGCAACGGAAGCACCTATTCCCAAAATTACCGAAATCAGCTTCAGCGAAATCTTATTGAGCACAGCCGCATCGGCGGGGTCCTCTGTTCTACTGAGCGTCAGGCTTCGGGACAATGGGATTGTAACTATTCCTAAAATGATTCCGTATGCAACGGCAATCAAAATTTTTATTAATAATACCTTCATCATTGTTCCTGCCGTAGGGGTAATTTTTGTAAGCATTAACTAAACCGTTGTTTTGTTTACAATCAAATTATAGCAATTTTAACACAATTTAGCAAGTATTTTTAAAATTTTTGTTAATATTCATAATGAGTAATTGCTCATTTTGTGCAAAATCACATATCGTAAAAAAATTTTTTAGTACAAATAGGATTAAGCCGTCACTTTATTTATATTTTGTTTAGATTTTATAAATTATCTTTTAGGAGTAATTTTGTAGGTTTTTATAGAAAAAATCTCGTTATTCTTATATAAATCAAGCTTTGAATTATAATCCTTTTCAACATAATCAAGTTTATTATCCCTAAAATATGTAAGCTTTCTTTTTGTTGCCGATGCATCGTAAGCCATATATCCGTCAGCGGCTTTCGCAAAGGCATACTGATGAATAAGTCTTTCTTTCTTATATACATCGGTAAACTGAATATCCGACTCTGCTTCTTTATACAAAGCAAACTCTGCCTGTGCTCCGTCGCACGCCTTACCGCCTTTGAAATTTTTTGACATAACGAAATCAAAAACCTCAAGGGGAGTTTTTTCGGCAGGTGATTTTGTTAGAACCGTCAGAGAATATTCCTTACGGGATGACACATCCGCTGCTCCCACTACTTTGCATTTATTGCTGTCAGCATTTACACCGTTGGCAGAAAGTGCAGAAAGCCAGCCAAGCCAGCCGTATTCAGCAGTATATCTTTCAACCGACAGAAGAAGTCCCCCATCCTTAAGGCAGTCGGCAAGAGCTTTTGCATAATTTGCAAAGGCATTACAGTATTGCTCCTCCCTTTCGGCTCTTTCTCCAAAAAATGCCAAAGGCTTAGTTTCCTTTTCGGTAATATCGAGCAGGCATCTAAACGAGGTTACAACAGAATAATCACATTCCTCTGCCTCGTAAATATCATCGCAGACAAACTCAACATTATCCAGTTCAAGCCTCTGGGCGAGTGCCTTTGCATTTTCTATTGCGGCGGCGTTAACATCTACTCCGACTATTTTGCATTGGGGATACTGCTTTGCCATAAAGCAGGTAACAATGCCGCAGTCACAGCCAACATCAAGAACGGTACCGTTGAAGTAATCCTTACTGTCAACAATAAGGTTTCCTATTCTTTTAAAGATGCCCAAATCAAAGGCGGCGGAAATCACAAGAGAGCCGGGCAGACTTTGATTTTTCAGCTCATAAAAGGCCTTGTTGCTGACAGGCGCCCCCTGTGCTCTGGCGTTAAGCTGATTAAGCACCTCGCGAGCATATGCCTTATCTGTTTTGGAGGCCAGTGCAACCGCAAATTTATCGGGAGTTTTAAACGGCTTAAGACCGATTTGCTTAATATAATTTTCAACCTGTTCATATGTTACCATAATCATTTTTCCTTTCAAGCGTAAGAAAATTTTATTATTTCATTAATATGTTACCAAAAAAGTATGGCTTTTTCAACTTAAATATATGTGAGTAGATATTTTCGCCAAACGCATTTAGTGAACATTAATTGCGTACAGGCTTTTTGATTTGTTTATTAACACACTATTAATTTTACAGAGCTTTCTTGTTTTTAGCCGTAATATAATGTATAATATGTATCAACATACTAATATATAGAAGTTGGTGCAGGATTGAAAATACTTGCAATAGGCGATGTAGTATCAAGTCAGGGTTGTGATTATCTTCGCAGGGAGCTTCCCGATTTAAAAAAAGAGCTGAACGCCGATATAGTTATTGTTAACGGTGAAAACTCCGCAGTAGGCAACGGAATACTTCCTCAAAGCGCAGACCATATACTGAATAGCGGTGCGGACGCGATTACCTTAGGCAACCATTCGTTGCGCAGAAAAGAAATATACGATTATCTCGATGATGAAACAAAGCCGATAATAAGACCCTATAACTATCACCCGTCTGCCCCCGGCAGAGGATATACAATAATAGACAAGGGCTACGCCCAGATAGGTATAATAAATTTGCAGGGCGCCGTTTATATGGAGCCGATTCAAAATCCCTTTGATGCGGCAGACAAGGCAGTAAAGGAATTAAACGAGGCAGGAGTGCGCATTATTCTTGTTGATTTTCACGCCGAGGCAACATCGGAAAAAAAGGCTCTTGCATACTATCTTGACGGAAGAATCTCCGCCCTTTACGGAACTCACACGCATACCCAAACAAGCGACGGACAGGTTTTGCCCTGCGGCGCAGGCTTTATAACCGACTTAGGTATGACAGGACCGTATTACAGCATACTCGGTGTTAAGCCTGAATCGGTTATTGAAAAGCTGAAAACCAATTTGCCTGTAAGATTTGTTTGCGAGGACGGGCCCTGCGTATTAGAGGGTTGTTTATTTGAAATAGAGAACGCCACCGGAAAAGCCTTAAGCGTAACGCCAATCAGGAGGTAAAAATGCGAAAAAGAAATATTGCACTGATTTTGGCAATAATATTTGCGGTAAGTGCTTTTGCTTCCTGCACGGCACCGCAGGAGAAAGCACCTACGACGGTAGCTGTTGCCAAAACAACAAAGCAAACAGACGACAGGAGCTTTAAGCTTAGCTACACGCAAGCGGACAGTCTTGACCCGTTTAAAGCGAAAACACAAAACAATCAGGTGCTTGCTTCCCTTGTTTTTGAATCACTTTTTGATATTGACGAAAGCTACGAGGTAGTCTCTAACATAGCAACAGGCTACGCTTATACCGACAGCAAAACGCTTAAAATAGACATTGACCCGCAGCTTCTGTTTTCCGACGGAAGCAGTATAGACGCGGAGGATGTTTTGTATTCCTTTAACGCGGCTTTAAAATCACCTGCCTACAAAAATTCTCTTGCTTGCTTCGGCAGTGCAGAGGCAGGAAATAACTGCATATACATTTATCTTAAATACGCAAATCCCTATGCAGTTAATCTTCTGACTTTTCCCATAGCTTCGGTTAAAGACGATAAAGACGGCTATCCTATAGGAAGTGGAAGATACAGCTACAAAAATGTTGACGGAGAAACCGTACTTAAAGCGAATACAGGTGATAATTTTAATCCATATATAACCACAATCAGCCTTGTAAACATTGCGGCGGCTGACTCTATTGACAACGCGGTAAATATAGGCAATATATCCTTTGCCTTTCGCGATATGAGCAGCGATACATCTAAGCGTATTTCCTGCGCTAAAAAGGCTGTAAATATGAATAACCTTATATATATAGGCGTAAACACTGTGGCGGGTATTACGGCAGACGCACAGATAAGGCAGGCTATTTCCCTTGCGGTTGACAGGCAGGTTATTGCAGAAAGCGCATATTCAGGCTATGCAACCGAAGCGACCTCGGTTTTCAATCCATACTTTAAGGCAACCGAAAATGTTAATTTGTTTCAAAAGAATTCCGACTCCTCAACAGCCAAGCAGGCAGTTACGCAAAGCGGATACAGCACCAAGGAGCTTACGCTTACGATACTTGTAAGCAAAAATGAAAACAAGCTTGCCGCCGCTACCCTGATTAAAAACCAGCTTGAAAGCGCAGGCTTTAAAATTAAGATTGACAGCGTAAGCGACAGAGAATATACAAGAAGAGTTAAAAACACCGAATTTGATTTATATATAGGAGAGGTTAAGCTTGGCGACGATATGAATTTATATCCGTTTTTCAGCAAAACAGGCGGAGTAAGATACGGTATCAGCAGTAAGCTGAAAACCCCCTCTCTTTACACAAGCTACTTAAACGGTAAAGCGGAGCTTGGAAAATTCATACTTTCCTTTAATGAAGAAATGCCCTTTATACCGTTGGTTTACAAAAAAGGTATGATTTGCTATACAAAAGCAATGAACGGCGATATGCAGGGCTATTACGGTAATTTCTTTTCAAATATAGAAAGCTGGAATTTTATTTCTTGATTTAATGCCGATTGCAATATATAATTGTATATAGAGGTATTTATGAATAAACGGAGGAATGACCATGATAAAAATAGAAAAGCCAAACGGCTACATTGAAATTACAAACAACTACTTTGCAAACCTTGTGGGCAATGCGGCGCAAAGCTGTTTCGGCGTAACGGGAATGGTGAATTCCAATCCTTACCAAACAATAAAATCAGCTATTAAGAGCAAAACCTCACGGGATAATAACGACCAGGGCATAACGGTTAAAAGTATAAACGGAAATCTTGTTATTGATTTACACATATCCGTTTCCTACGGCGTTAACATCAGTGCTATTGTTGAAAGCATTGTTAACAAGGTTCGCTATACCGTTGAACAGGCAACGGGCCTAACCGTATCAAAGGTAAATGTATATATTGACGCACTCAACTGATTGGAGATAAACAAATGATAACAGGATTAATGTTTCGCGACTCAATAATATCTGCGGCAAACAACCTTGCAAACAGCAGGCAGGCGGTTGACGCTCTTAATATTTTTCCGGTTCCCGACGGTGACACCGGCACAAATATGAGTATGACAATCGGCGCCGCCGCTAAGGAAATGGCAACCTTGCCGGACGACTGCACCATTGACGAAGCGTCCTCGCGCTGTGCATCAGCATTATTGAGGGGCGCAAGAGGAAATTCGGGTGTTATTCTTTCCCTTATTTTCAGAGGCTTTTCAAAGGGCTTTAAGGGACTTGAAAGCGCCGGGGCGGCAGATATTGCCAACGCATTTAAAGAGGGTGTTGACGCGGCGTATAAGGCAGTAATGAAGCCTACCGAGGGTACAATTCTTACAGTTGTTCGCGAGGCAAAGGATGCCGCCGTGGAAATGGCAGAAATACAGGATGATCCTCTTGAGGTTGCATTTGCGGCATTGCAGGCCGCCAAGGAGGCACTTGCAAAAACTCCGGAGCTTTTGCCCGTTTTGAAAAAAGCAGGTGTTGTTGATGCCGGAGGTCAGGGACTTGTTCTCGTTTTTGAGGGTATGGAAAGCGTTTGGCACAACGGCGTTATAGTACAGGCTATCGACGGCTCCGCCGTAAAGCCTGTTGACACATCAAAGAAAACGGTTGCACAGGCTTCCGATGAAATCGAGTTTGGCTACTGCTCTGAATTTTTAATTGAAAAATCCTCATCTGCAAAGGAAAAGGACCCGATTAAGCTTAGAGCATTTTTAGAGTCAATCGGCGACTGCGTTGTTGTTGTTGACGACAACGATATAATCAAGGTTCATGTTCATTCAAACGAGCCGGGAAATGTTATTCAGGCAGCTCTCAAATACGGTCAGCTCATTAACATTAAGATTGACAATATGCGTTATCAGCACGCAAACGCCGAGGTAGGCGTAAAGGATGGTGAGGAGGTTATTGAGCCCAAGTTTGCCGAGCCCGAAAACGATTACGGCTTTGTTGCCGTTTGTGCAGGCGACGGAATTGCCGAGCTTTTCAGCGACATCGGAGCAGATGTTATTGTTAACGGCGGACAGACCATGAACCCCTCAACCGACGATATTCTCAACGCAATAATGAGCACTCCCGCTAAAACAGTTTTTGTTTTGCCAAACAACAAAAACATTATAATGGCAGCGGAGCAGGCGGCTCCCCTTGCAAGCGACAGAAAGGTTATTGTTTTACAGACGAAAACCGTGCCTCAGGGAATTTCGGCAATGCTGAGCTTTGATTACGGCTCGGAGCCGGAGGAAAACCAAATGAATATGATTGCCGCCGCAGAAAGCGTTGAAACGGCTCAGGTTACCTTTGCCGCCCGCGACAGCGAGGTTGAGGGTCAAAAGGTGCAAAAGGGTCAAATTATGGGACTTTGCAACGGCAAAATAAAGTATCTCGGCAACGACAAAATTGATATTGCCTACAAAACCGTTACCAAGCTGTTTAAAGCTGACGAGCACTCGCTTATAACAATTATTTACGGCGAGGGCGTTACCGAAGATGACGCTGTTAAGCTTGAAGAAAAATTAAGAAAGAAATACGGCAGTGATGTTGACATCAGCATTGTTAACGGAGGTCAGCCGATTTATTACTTTATTAATTCGGTGGAGTAAAATAATATGTTAACCCTTGAAAGCAGCATACAATATGTAAAGGGTGTCGGTGAAAAAAGAGCCGGGCTTTTTAACAAGCTCGGCATTTTTGATGTTGACGCGCTGATACATTTTTACCCAAGAAAATACGAGGACTGGACTCTGTCGAAAACGGTTAAGGATGCCCAATCGGGAGAGGTTATTTCCCTGCGCGCAACTATGGTTACTCCCGTAACAGAGCATATGGTGCGAAGGGGTATGACACTTTACAAGTGCCGTTTTTCCGACGGTGAAAGTATAATTAATGTTACGATTTTCAACAACAAATATCTTGCTAAGGCATTAAGGCTTTACGAGGATTATATTCTTTACGGCAAGCTTGAAAAAGCCTTAACCTACGCTTCAATGTCCTCACCCAAAATAGAAAAGGCAGAAGCCGCTACAGGATTTCATCCCGTGTATAGCACAACAGGCAAGCTGACCTCATCGGCAATCTCGAAGATTATAAAAACCGCTTTGGATAATCTTCCTCCGCTGGAGGATACCTTAAGTTCTAAAATTAGGCAGAAATATAATTTGATTTCTCTTGACAAGGCTGTTAGACAAATTCATTTCCCCGCTGATAATCAGGAGATAGAATCAGCTCGCAGGCGGCTTATTTTTGAGGAGCTGCTAACTCTTCAGTTAGGACTTTTCAAGCTTAAGGGCAGTAAAAGAAAGGAAACATCTGCGGCAATACACAGGGATTTTACGCAGGAGTTCGTAAAGCTGTTGCCCTTTACAATGACGCAGGCTCAGCTTAAAGCAATGAACGAATGTGTTTCCGATTTGAAAAATCGCCACCCAATGAACAGGCTTTTACAGGGTGATGTTGGTTCCGGCAAAACCGCCGTAGCCGCAGGACTGATTTACACCGTAGTAAAAAACGGCTTTCAGGCGGCACTTATGGCTCCCACGGAAATCCTTGCCTTGCAGCATTATGACAGTCTAAACGCCTTGCTTTCCCCCGCCGGAATAAGAATTGAGCTTTTAACCGGCTCCCTTAAGGCAAAGGACAAAAGGACAATCAAAGAAAAGCTTATAAACGGCGAAACAGACTTACTTATCGGCACCCACGCCATAATCCAAAACGATGTTGAGTTCAAGAACCCCGCCCTTGTTATTACCGACGAGCAACACCGATTCGGTGTTAAGCAAAGGGCGGCACTTGCCTGTAAAGGCGAAGGACTTCACACTCTTGTTATGAGTGCAACCCCTATTCCGCGAACGCTTGGACTTATTCTTTACGGCGACCTTGACATAAGCACAATTGACGAGCTTCCGCCCGGCAGGCAGGTAATACGAACAGATGTTGTTGATTCCCGTTATCGCAAAAGAATTTATAAGTTTATGAAGGACGCTGTTTCAAGAGGCGAGCAATGCTATATAATATGCCCAATGATTGATGAAAATGACGAAGACTCACTCGGACTAAAATCGGCAGAGCAATACGCCGAGGAGCTTTCGCAGGGTGAATTTAAAGGCTATAATTTAGGACTTTTGCACGGCAAAATGAAGCCGAAGGAAAAGGAAAATGTTATGAAGGCCTTTTTAAACGGCGATGTTCAGATACTCGTTTCCACGACAGTTGTTGAGGTTGGAGTTGATGTGCCCAACGCTACTGTTATGGTTATAGAAAATGCAGAGCGCTTCGGTCTATCACAGCTTCATCAGCTTAGAGGAAGAATAGGCAGAGGCAGTAAAAAAAGCTACTGTATTCTTATTTCCGACTCAAAAAGCGAAACGGCTGAAAGCCGCCTTATGACAATGAAAAATTTCAGCGACGGCTTTAAGATTGCCGACGAGGACCTTAAAGCCAGAGGTCCCGGCGACTTTTTCGGTGAAAGGCAACACGGTCTGCCGCAGTTAAAAATAGCCGATATGCTTCAGGATTTTGATACAATGAGAACGGCACAGCAATGCGCACAGGAAATACTTATGCGTGACGGTAGTTTAAGCCGTCCCGAAAACAAGCTGCTTTCTCAAAGAATTGCAAAAATGTTTGAAAGCCTTGAATACTAAAAAAAGACTGTCACGGTTTTACCGCGGCAGTCTTTTTTTATTTTTTACATTATGGCATTAATCAATGCACATATCACTACGCCTGTAACAAGAGGTACCGCAACCGAAAGAGCCGTCCATTTAAGGCTTTTTGTCTCCTTAACTATCGTCAGCAGAGTAGTTGAACACGGAAAATGAAACATTGAAAAGATACAGGTGCAAAGGGCAGTGGTTGAAGTCCAGCCGTTATCGGTTAGAATAGCCCTAAGACTTTCAAGTGACGAATAATCGGTCATCTCCCCTGTTGACAGATACGCCATAAGGGCAATAGGTATTACTATTTCATTGGCAGGAAAGCCTAAAATAAACGCAAGCAGCATAACACCGTCAAGGCCTATCAGCCTTCCCACAGGGTCGAGAAGCTGTGATATTCTCACGAGCAGCGAGGCATCGCCCGTTTTAATATTTGCAAGCAGCCAAATAATCAGTCCGGCAGGCGCGGCAACAACTGCGGCTCTTGCCAAAACGAACAGAATTTTTTCTCTTACCGTATCCCCCAAAAGCCTCAGTATTTTAGGCTTACGGTATGGCGGAAGCTCTAAAATAAAAGAGCTTTTCTCGCCCTTAAGCACAGTTGCAGTCATAATTTTTGAAACGGCAAAGGTAACTGCAAGGGAAACAATTATCAGTCCCAGCAGAGCAAGGGTTTTAACAAAGCTGCTTCCGGGAACAAACATTGAAATAACGGCTATAAGCAAAGGAAATCTGCCGTTGCAGGGGGTTAAGGAATTTGTTATTATTGCCACCGTTCGTTCTCGGGGAGAGTCGATTATTCTGCATCCTGTTACTCCTACTGCGTTACATCCGTAGCCCATACAGGTAGTAAGCGCCTGCTTTCCGCAGGCTCCGCAGCACTCAAAGGCTCCGTCAAGATTAAAGGCAATTCTCGGCAAAACTCCGAAATCCTCAAGCAGTGCAAAAAGCGGAAAGAAAATAGCCATAGGCGGAAGCATAACCGCAATAACCCAAAGCAAAACCCTAAGTATTCCGCCTACAAGCAAGCTTACAAGAGTTGGCGAAGCTCCTGCCGAAAGAAGAACATCTGACAGCCACAGCTGAAAATCCGAAAACAAATCCTGCAAAAGTGACGACGGATAATTTGAGGCGGTTATTGTAATCCAAAAAACCACTGCCAAAATAACCAGCATTAAAATTACAGAGGTATATTTACCAAGCAGAATTTTGTCGAGTGCTTCTTCGGCTCTCGCTTTTTTTGACGGCAGTCTGTGCTGAACTCTTGCGCTAACCTTTTCGGTCTCCCTTAAAATTTTTGATGCAATAAGCTGAATAAAATCGTTTTCGCTTATTTTTGCATCATTAAGAATTGTTTTTGCCTGCTTTAAGCCGCACATTACAGGACATTCCTCAAGTACATTTTCTCCGTAATTCATACGAAATGAATCATTAAAGCTTTCGTTATTTTCCAGTAATCGCAATGCAAAAAACCGTGGGCTTGCTTCTGAGTCTAAAATACATTTTAACGATGCTACAAGGACATCACACGCTTTTTCAATAGCATCATTATACCTAACAGGGCGTGTTTCGTTTATAACAATATTATTGCTAATAAGGTGAATTTGCTCTAAAAGCTCGTTTATACCCTTGCCGCTTCTTGCAGTGGCTTTAACTACGGGAATATTAAGCTCTCGGCTCAACCGTTCAGTATCAATGCTTATGTTTTTCTTTTTAGCCTCGTCTGCAAGGTTCAGCAGTAAAATTGCTTTATCAGTCAATTCCAAAATCTGAAAAACAAGATTTAAATTTCTTTCAAGTGCCGTGGCATCAACAACACAAACAACACAATCATATGGCTCAAAGCATAGATAATCTCGGGCAAGGCGCTCCTCCTCGCTGGAGGACAGCAGGCTGTATGTACCGGGCAAATCCACAAGCTCATAATCGTTAAACTTGTAGTAGTATTCGCCCTTGGCAAAATCTACGGTTTTTCCGCTCCAGTTGCCCGTATGCTGATGGGAGCCTGTAATTTCGTTAAACACCGTGCTTTTGCCTACATTTGGGTTTCCTGCAAGCAAAACTCTCTTTTTTCTTTTCACAGAACAACACCTATTTTCTTTGCGTCGTTTTTTCTTAAAGCAATTTTGCTTCCGCAGATTTCATATGCTATCGGAGAGCCGAAAAGTCCTTTATTTACACACGCTATATGTTGACCTGAAATTAATCCTAAATCAAAAAGCCGTCGGCTGAAATCATTGCCTGCATTAATATGAGATACCGTACCCGATTCCTTTTCATTCATCTGATACAGAGCTATACACTTTTTCAAGATAATCACTCCTTTTTTACTAATTTATTCTATGTACCGTAATTATTTATGTTAAAGAAAACGCACTGCCGAAAAATCATTAGCAGTGCGTTTTCTTTTAATTTGTTATTTAGTTGTAACAGCTTTTGCTTTGCTCCAGCCTGAA
>CALYNN010000005.1 GCA_945221685.1 uncultured Clostridia bacterium
GATACTTCCTCCCACAAGGGAATTAGTCTTCTACTACTATACCCATGCTGCGTGCAGTACCGGCAATCATTGACATAGCTGCTTCAAGAGATGCTGCATTAAGGTCGGGCATCTTTGTTTCAGCAATTTTCTGAACATCTGCCTTTGAGATGGTTGCTACCTTGTTCTTGTTGGGAACGCCGGAAGCCTTGTCAATACCGCAAGCCTTCTTGATAAGAACTGCTGCAGGCGGTGTCTTTGTTACAAATGTAAATGAACGGTCCTCGTAAACTGTAATTACTACAGGGATGATAAGACCGGCGTCATTCTTTGTTCTTTCGTTGAACTCTTTTGTGAATGACATAATGTTTACGCCGTGCTGACCGAGAGCCGGACCAACAGGCGGTGCCGGAGTAGCTTTGCCGGCAGGAATCTGAAGTTTAATTAAACCTGCTACCTTCTGTGCCATAATAAATTTCCTCCTAAAATTGTGGTAATTGGCGAGAAAAAATCTCTCCCACCATTACAGCAAGACAGGCACGCCTCACCGTAATGATAATAAGCAGATATACTGCGAATTACTAAAATTATTCACTAACCTTTTCAAGCTGGTTAAGCTCAAATTCAACAGAATTTTCTCTGCCGAACATTGAAACGGTAACCTGAACGCTGTTGTTTTCAACATCAATTTCATCAACCGTACCGGAAAAGCCTTCGAGGGGTCCGTCAACAACATTAACAAGGTCGCCAACCTCGTAGCCAACCTGAATGCTGATTTTTTCAACGCCCAATCTTTTAACCTCTTCATCGGTTAAAGGCTCAGGCTTGCTTTCAGGACCTACAAAGCCTGTGCAGCCGCGTGTGTTTCTTACAACATACCAGCTGTCGTCGGTCATTACCATTTTAACGAACACATAACCGGGCATCAGCTTTCTCTGATACTCCTTTTCGGTGCCGTCTGCCTTAACCTCAACAACGGTTTCGGTAGGAATGGCAACCTCTTGAATAAGGTCGTGCAAATTGCGGTTTTCAACAACCGTTTGAATATTTCCCGCTACCTTATTTTCGTAGCCGGAAAAGGTATGTGCAACATACCATTTTGCCTCTTCCATTAGTAAGCCTCCAGAAATCAGATTAAAACAAGCTAAGCCGACAATTACTCTTGGGCGGCTGTGGTGTCGTCTGCCTCTAAGCCCTCGGTAACATCTCCTGTTGTGCTTGTATCTGCAGTATCGGAAACAGAAGTCTGATTGTCAGCAAGCTTTTTGATACCCTTCATACCCTGAGATAAAATAGTGTCAACGGCGAAAATGCCTATGCCGGCAATAACGCATACTATTAATACAACAATGGAATTCTTAAGTACTTCCTTAGGCTTTGCCCAGGTAACCTTCTTGCCCTCTGACTTTACACTTTTGAAAAATGACGCAATGGATTTAAAAGGATTTTTCTTTGACTTCTTCTTTTTTGCCGAAGCCTTATCTGCACCGTCAGCCTTTTTAGCGGCTTTCTTTGCAGATTTTTCTTCAGCCTTTGAAGCCTTCTTATCTTCAGCCATTTTCGTCCTCCTATATTACTTTGTTTCCCTGTGAAGCGTATGCTTCTTGCAGAAAGGACAATACTTGTTCATTTCAAGTCTGTCAGGTGTGTTCTTCTTGTTTTTCATTGTGTTGTAATTGCGCTGTTTGCATTCAGTGCAAGCTAAGGTAATCTTAACTCTCATAAAAATAGCACCTCCGTTAAATTTCGATAAATAATCTCCCTCGTTGCCACGCAAAGCATAAGCAGGGCAAAAAAATAAGGCCTATCGGCTCAAACTAACCTACTTAACGAGGTATGACTAATATATCACAGCGTCAACATTTAGTCAAGTATTTTTTCAAAAAAGTTTGCATTTATAATAGTTTTATATTATTATAATACTGCGAAATACAATGAGTAGTGTAGGAGTGCCGCTATGACCACAATTATAATCGGCGCAGGAGCATCGGGACTTGCCTGTGCAATCAAGCTAAAGCTCACCTGCCCCAACGAAGATATTACTATAATCGAACGGCTGAGTCAAGCAGGAAAAAAGCTTCTTGCCACAGGAAACGGAAGGTGCAACCTTGCAAATACCTCATCGCCATATTACAGCGAGGTAAAGGATTTTTTCGATACATTGGGACTTGCTATGAGAATAGACAGCGAGGGCAGGGTTTACCCATATTCAAATCAGGCGGCAACGGTAGTTGAAATACTAACGGACAAATGCCGCCGGCTCGGCATAGAAATAATTACCGATTGCAGAGTAACAGGCATAGACAGGGATTTGTGCATAGAAACCGACTGCGGAATTTTTATGGCAGACACTGTTGTTATCGCATGCGGAGGCAAGGCTCAAAGCGCATTGGGATCCGACGGAAGCGGCTATACTCTGCTTAAGGGATTAGGTCATACAATTACTCCTCTTACACCGTCGCTTGTTCAGCTAACCTCAAAAAGCAAATATCCAAGAGTGCTTAAGGGCAATCGCGTTAAATGCAATATGTCAATTTTGCTTGACGGCGAAAAGGCAGGCGAGGAATACGGCGAGGTGCTTTTTACCGATTACGGACTTTCGGGAATTGTTGCTATGAATCTTTCACACATTGTCAGCAGTAACTTTGCCAAAAAGGAGCCTAAAAAGTGCCATGCTGCTCTTGACCTTGTATGCGAAATGACAGAAGATGAGCTTACCGATTATATTAAAAGGTTCGGCTCATTAAAAGGTATATTGGGCAGTACACTTGCGGAAATAATTATGAAGCAGGCAGACGGCTCTGTGCCTATGCGGGCGGCTATCGCAAAAAACTGGAAGCTGATTATCACCGGCACAAAGGGCTTCGAGTTTGCGCAAATTACAAGCGGAGGCGCAAGCCTTGATGAATTTGACGGCCTTGAATCAAAGCTTGCCTCAGGGGTTTACGCCTGCGGAGAGGTACTTGACAGGCAGTTTCAATGCGGCGGCTTTAACCTCAGCTTTGCGTGGTACAGCGGTATTAAAGCGGCAGAGCAGATTTGCGAAAAGCGCAATCAATAACAACAGCAAAACTATATAAGGAAGCACGGTATGATAAGAATTAACGAAATTCCCCTTTCACTTGACAGCGACGAAAAGGAGCTGAAAACAAAAGCGGCAAAGCTTTTGAGGGTTAACGAAAAATATATAAAAAGCCTTTCTATTTTTAAAAAGAGCGTTGACGCGCGCAAAAAGGACGATGTTCATTTTGTATATTCCGTTGATGTTACGCTGACGCTTGATGAAAATCAAATTGCATCAAAATGCAAAAAAGGAAGCGTTCAGCTTGTAAAGCCTTACGCATACGAAATGCCCGAAAACAAAAGAGTCAGCAAATTCAGACCTATTATTGTGGGCTTCGGACCGGCAGGAATGTTTGCAGGACTGATACTTGCGCAGGCAGGACTTAAGCCGATAATTCTTGAACGAGGTAAGGATGTTGACTCCCGCACGAAAGATGTTGAAAAATTTTGGAAAACCCGTCAGCTTAACGAGGAATCGAATGTTCAGTTCGGCGAGGGCGGAGCAGGAACATTTTCCGACGGAAAGCTGACTACGGGAGTTAAAAGTCCGTATATCAAAAAAATATTGCAGGAGCTTTACGAGGCAGGTGCGCCCGAGGAAATACTCTATTCCTCAAAGCCCCATATCGGCACCGACCGTCTTGCTGTAGTAGTAAAAAATATCCGCAAAAGGATTGAAGCATTAGGCGGCGAGGTTCGACTTGAATGTAAGCTTGAAAGGCTTATTGCCGCCAACGGCTTTGTTCACGGCGTTACCTATTCAAAAAACGGCGAGCTTTTTGATTTGGAAACCGACAGCGTTATTATGGCGATAGGCCACAGTGCACGAGACACGGTAGAAATGCTTTACGGTATGGGCGTTGAAATTATGCAAAAGCCGTTTTCGGTGGGAGCAAGAATTGAGCACCCTCAACGGCTTATTAACGAGGCACAGTACGGAGCCTTCGCAAACCACCCCAAATTAGGCGCCGCTGATTATAAGCTTGCCTGACACGGACTCCACGAAAGAGGTGCCTATACCTTTTGTATGTGCCCGGGTGGTACGGTTGTTGCCGCCGCAAGCGAAAAGGAGGGCGTAATAGTTAACGGTATGAGCTCTCTTGCAAGAGACGGTGAAAACGCCAACTCTGCCCTGCTTGTCGGCATTGAGCCAAAGGATTTTCCCGCGGAGCACCCTCTTGCAGGAATTTACTATCAGCGTGATATTGAGCATAAGGCATATGAGCTTGGCGGCAGCAGCTACAAAGCGCCTGCACAGCTTGTGGGTGATTTTCTAAAGGGAATAGAAAGCAAGCAGTTAGGAAGCGTAAATCCCACCTGTCCCACAGGTGTAACGCTGACGGATATTTCACTTTGCCTGCCTAAAAGGGTTACGGCTACCATGCAATCGGCAATAGTTGAAATGGATAAAAAGCTAAAGGGCTTTAATCTTTACGACGCAGTGCTGACGGCTCCGGAAACAAGGTCATCAAGCGCCGTAAGAATACTTCGCGACGACCTGTTTCAGTGCAACATTCGGGGAGTGTATCCCTGCGGCGAGGGAGCAGGCTATGCAGGCGGAATAATGTCTGCCGCCGCAGACGGAGTTAAGTGCGCCCACGCAGTCCTTGCAGACGAGCATTAAAAACAGGCGGTGATAAAATGAGAATGAAGCGAAAGAAAAATCTTGACGAAAGAATTGCGGCTTCGACAGATTATCTTACGATAATGCACAACGATTCGCTGAACTACAACGACGCGAAAAACGAAAACCACAAAATAAATTTTGAAAAGCTTTTCGGAAACAGCAAGCCTGTTTATCTTGAAATAGGCAGTGGAAAGGGGCAGTTCGGCTGCACCTTTGCAAAGGAAAATCCCGACAAAAATATTTTGTGCGTTGAGCGAAACAGAAATGTGCTTATTCTTGCAATAGACAGTGCAAGAGCGCAGGAGCTGAAAAACATAAAATTTCTTTGCGGCACGGCAGAGTACCTGCCAAGCTACATTGAGGAGCAAAGCGTTGAGGAAATCTTTCTCAATTTCTCCTGTCCTTTTCCAAAGCACCGCCACATTGCTCACAGGCTAACGAACCCGAGATTTCTTGATATATACAAAAGGCTTTTAAAGCCTGACGGAGTAATAAACCAAAAAACTGACAATATGCACTTTTTCGAATACTCCCTTGAGCAATTTTCAAAATGCGGATATACTCTTTCTAACATTTCGCTTGACCTGCACAACAGCGATTTTGAGGGGAATATTGTTACGGAATACGAAAGCAAATTTGCTTCACAGGGTATGCCTATATACAGGCTTGAGGCAAGGCTGTCAAAATAAGCGTAAAAAGCGGCGGATATGATTTAATCGTATCCGCCGTATCATTATTTTATTTGCCGAATTTTTCGTTTACGCAGTGGGCAAGCAGCTCCACCGTTTCGTCAATTCCGAATTTCGAAACATCAATGCAAAGGTCGTATGCAGAGGCGTCGCCCCACTTGCTTTCGCAATAAAAATTATGAAATCTTGCACGCTTTTTATCTACACTTTTAATTTCCCTTGACGCGTCTTTTTCGCTTATTCCGTATTGCTTTGTAACGCGCTGAATACGGTAATCATCATCTGCGTGAAGAAAAACGGAAAGAAGATTTTCCTCCTCGCGCAGTATGTATTCGGCACACCTGCCCACGATTATACAGCTTCCCTCGCCGGCTACTCTGTGGATAGCATCAAACTGATACTGAAAAACCTGCTCCTCCAAGGGCACCGCCGTGTTACCAATAGCCGAATAGCCGTCTGCCGAAAGATTAAACAAAAAGCTTTGGGTTGGTCTTTCGTCGTAGAAGGCAAATAAATTTTTATCAAATCCGCTGTCCTGAGCCGCTCTTTGAATAAGCTCCTTGTCGTAATAATCAATGCCGAGCCTTTTAGCAAGCCTTGTGCCTATTTCGTGAGCACCGCAGCCAAACTGCCTGCCGATTGTAATTACATATTTTTTCATAAAGGACACCCCTTTCTTTATTTATATTTTACCACATAATTAAATATGTTGCAATTTTTACCGACACAAATTATAATTAGAATATGGAAAATTTATTATTTTATAACAAAAAAGCAAAATATTTTGAACAGGCGTTACCCGTTGGAAACGGAAGAATAGGCGGTCTTGTTTTCGGCAATACGAAAAAGGAGCGTATTGCACTCAATGAGGACAGCCTTTGGTCCGGCTATCCAAAGGGATTAAACAAGGAGGACGCTGCCGATTATCTTGACGAAGCAAGAAAGGCAGTTTTCGCAAAGGATTACCAAAGGGCAAAGGATATTATGAACAGGGATATGCATGGCTACTGGTCCGACGCATATCTGCCGTTTGGTGATTTAATCATTGAGTATTCAAAATGCTCAAAAAGAAATTACCGCCGAAGCCTTGATATTTCAACAGGCGTTGCGGTAACCGAGGCAGACGGCTTTAAGGAGACCGTTTTTGTTTCGCACCCTGCACAGCTTATGGTGGTAAACATAAAAAGCGAAGCAGGAATAAGCTTTAAGGTACGGCTTGAAAGTCAGCTTCAGCACAGCGTTAAAGCTGTCGAGGACGCTCTTGTTATTGAAGGTCAGGCTCCCGAAGTATGTATGCCTCCGTACTACTCAACTGCCCGACCTATTATTCAGGGAAGCAAGGGAATTAAATTCTGCGGAGCAGTTAAGGTGTTAGGCAATGCAGTTTTTGAAAAGGACTGCATACGCGTTTCAAACCAAAAGGAAACGACTCTGCTTGTATCTCTTGCTACCTCGTATGTTGATTTTAAATCCCTGCCCGATGCGGATTCATATGCCCGTGCTTTCTCCTTCTTTAAAAATACAAAGCCCTTTGACGCTCTGCTAAAGGAGCACAAGGAAGATTTTTCAAAGCTTTATAACCGCGTTGAGCTTATACTTGAGGGCGGCAGAACGGATTTGCCCACCGACAAACGAATTAAGCAAATGAATAAAACCGGTGACGATTTCGGTCTTATTGCGCTTCTTTTCAATTACGGACGGTATCTTACAATATCCGGCTCACGACCGGGTACTCAGGCTATGACGCTTCAGGGAATTTGGAACATAAAGGTCAGAGCGCCTTGGTCATCTAACTACACAACCAATATCAACACCGAAATGAACTATTGGTGCACCGACATAGCAAACCTCAGCGAATGCTTTGAGCCGCTTACAGTTCTTGCCGAAAAGCTGACTGCAAACGGAGAAAAAACCGCAAAATGCTACTACGGCTGCGGCGGAGCCTGCGCTCACCATAATACTGATATTTGGGGTATGACAAACCCTGCCGGCTATCCCGACGGCGACGGCAACGCAAGCCAGTACGCTCCTTGGAATATGTGCCTTATTTGGATATTAAATCAGCTTTACGAGCATTATCTTTATATCGACAGCGAGGAATACAAAAGCAGAATTATTCCTCTTTTTGAAAAATCCTTGGAATTTCTTAATGGCTTCCTTATTGAAAAGGACGGTGAGCTTGTTACCTGCCCGTCTATCAGTCCCGAAAACACCTTTAAGGATAACGGCAAAAGCTCCTCGCTTACATATATGCCCTCTATGGACAGAGAGCTTATTTTCGATTTCTTTGAAAACTGCCGTGAGCTTGGTCTTGATGCTCCGCATATAAATCGGGTTAAGCCTGCCTCCGACGGAAGAATTCCGGAATGGGCAGAGGAGTTTGAGGAAACAGAGGTTGAGCACCGCCATGTCAGCCATCTTTACTGCATTTATCCCTCGCGCTTTATTCAAGGTGACGAGCTGAACAAGGCGGCAGAAAAATCTCTTAACAAGCGCGGCTTCGGCGGCACAGGCTGGTCGTTAGGCTGGAAGGTTTGCCTTTGGGCAAGGCTTAATAACGGCGACAACGCCTTTAGGCTGATTAAGCAACAGTTAAAATATATTAATCCCTGCAGGAAGGCAGGACTTGCAGGCGGCTCATATCCTAATCTTTTCGACGCTCACCCACCATTTCAGATTGACGGCAATTTCGGCGTTTGCGCAGGTATTGCGGAAATGCTGAAAAACGAAGCCTTGCCTGACTGCTGGAACGGAAGCATTAAAGGTCTTAAAACCTACGGTGGAAAAGAGATTTCCTACAAATTTAAAAACGGTAAAAAAATCAGCGAATAAAAGCGCTCAAAAAAAACTGCTTTCTGACAAAAGGAAGCAGTTTTTGTTTTTATATATACAGATTTCGTTAACGGACGGGAAGCTTTACTCTTGCCTTAAACAAATCGCCGTCGATGGTTATTTCAAGATTTCCGTTTTGAAGTCTTGAAAGCTCCTTGGCAATAGAAAGTCCCAAGCCATTGCCCTCCATATTTCGCGACTTATCACCGCGCACAAAGCGTTCCGTAAGCTCGTCGGCGGAAATATCAAGCGGCTGTGCCGAAACATTTTTTATTTCAAATATTCCGAAGCCCTGTTCTTCGTAAATGCTTACATAAACTCTTGAGCCCTTTGCGCTGTACTTAAGAGCATTAGACAAAAGATTTTCAATAACCCTATATGCCTTTGAGCCATCGGCAACAACGGTATAAGGCTTTTCGCCTGTTTTAACAATAAGGCTAAGCCCTGCCTTATCAAAGCTTTCCTGAGCATCAACCGTCGCCTGTAGGCAAAGCTCCGAAAGATTAATAGGAGCAAGATTTACGCTGACATTGCCGCTTGTAACCTTTGAGGCTTCTATCAAATCGTCAATAAGCCTTTTAAGCTTTGCACCCTTTTCATCAAGCACCCTAATGTAGTCCTTGGCTTTTTCATCGTTTATGCTGCATTTTGACAGCAAATCAACATAGTTGATAATCGAGGTCAAGGGAGTTTTTAAATCGTGGGAAACATTTGTAATAAGCTCTGTTTTCAGCCTTTCGTCCCTAACTGCCTTTGCTACTGCGTTTTGCAGCTCGGTGTTTGTATATTTCATACTTTCCGCCAAACACCGTAATGACTCCGGCAGAGCTTCAATATCAAAGGGAACATCCTCGTGTCTGCTTGCCGAATCAATAATCATATCAAGCTGCTGAATATAATTAAGCACCTTGCTTAAGAAGAAAATGTTTGCACCCAAATCGGCAGCAGTAAGTAAAATGGCAAGGATAATAACGAAAAATTCGTTGTAGCCGTAGAACATTTCATATATAACAAAGCTCCATACCCATACAAGTACAAGCAAAGCCGCCATATTACAAAGGGCATAGATAATCGCAATGATTATTGCGTTTTTCTTAAATTTTGTAGGCTTATAGCGAAGGCGTGAAAATATATTTTTAAAGGATTTGTTTGACCTTTCTGCCGATTTACCCACGGCTTTAATAATCCTTTTATCAAGCTTAAGTGATTTTTTGCCTATAATCACAAGCAAGTAAGCAATATCGTAAACAAGAAAATTTTTATAAAATTTTCTTTCCGACTTAATCAAGCGAGCAACAGAGGCGCAAAATTCAAAAAGCAAAAGCCATATTGCAAGGGCGCCTGCTGAAAACAGGCTTACAAAAATTTTAGACAGTATGAGTTCATCGGAAACCGTTGCCAGCAAGCCTACTACTCCAACGCCTAACAATACTGAAATGCCAAGGTGAATTTCAAGGGGAACATAGTCGATAAACACCGCCTTTGCAGGCTCCGCATTGCTTTTTCTTCCTGCGACGGTCAAATAGCCGAAGCCGCTTATAAAGGATAAAATGAGCATTATTGCGGCAAGCATTATGTATTTATCAAGGTTAGAGTAGCACCTTACTGCCGTATCGTGAAAATCGCTTACAGCCGCCAAGCTGTCATAGTTTATAATGGAATCAACTATATTTGTTTTCTCTGCGGAAATATTATAATAAACATATATGTCGGGAAATTCGTCATAAAATTCCGACAAATTGTTTACTATTTCAGCAACTGTTTTTTCGTCAATTCCCTTAGCGGTAATTTTTCCGTCCTTCCAAGCAAAATACATATTGTGATTGTAAAAGGAGTCTAAATCAAAATTTTCAGTGCCGTAGGGATACCCTGCAATATCACCGTTTTTTGAAACTGCAAAAGCCTCCATGCTTCCGTTTAGGCTGTACCACTCATATCCATACTCATCGTCATTTCCGTTGCAGATTTGCGTTACGGCACAGCTTATTGCATTGCCTGTTATCCTTTCAAAATAAGACGATTGGGTAAAGCTTTCAGGTACTCCCGATTGGCAGTAATCGTATGATGCAAAGCAAAGAAACGCCGAGGCGGCGGCAACAAAAAATGTTACTGCGCTGAGAATTATGCAAAGTGCCTTGCAGGCAAAGGAATATCTAAATTTTTTCACATTTGTATCCAAGTCCATATACCACCTTTAAGTATTTCGGCTCTTTAGGATTTATTTCGATTTTTTCACGGAGATTTCTGATATGCACGGTAACGGTTTTCTCGCTTGAATATGACGGCTCATTCCACACCGCCTCGTATATCTGCGAGGAGGAAAGCACCTTGCCCATATTGCTCATAAGATATTCAAGGATTTTGTATTCCATTGCAGTGAGCTTAACCTCCTCGCCGTCAACGGTAACGATCTTGGTATCCCTGTCAAGAACTATTCCGCCGCTTATAAGCTGGCTTGCCTTTATCTCCATACTGCCGAGGGTAACATATCTTCTTATTTGTGAATTTACTCTTGCTACCAGCTCCAGCGGATTAAAGGGCTTTGTAACATAATCGTCCGCACCGAAGCCAAGACCTGCAATTTTGTCGGTATCCTCACTTTTGGCAGAAAGCAAAATAATCGGAAAATTATATTTTTCTCTGATTTTAAGCGTTGCTTTTAAGCCGTCAAGACGAGGCATCATAATATCAAGCACAACACAATGAATTTCGTTTTTTGAAATTTTCTCTATTGCGTCTGCTCCGTCAACCGCAGTTATAACCCTGTAGCCTGCATTGTCAAGATAAATGCGAAGCGACTCCAAAATTGCTTCGTCATCATCGCAAACCAAAACCGTTTTCATCATCATTCTCCTTAAAAAATCCTATTGCCGATATACACATTAAATCACATTTATTCAAATATGAACAAAAGAAAAAGTAAAGAACCGGTAAAGAAATCCGCCTAAATAACAAAGGCGGATTTAATGCTAAATTTCTATTCCAAGCTCCTGAATTTTTTCGCGCACCTTAAGCCAGTCGCCAAAGGCAAGCTCCTTGTTGTTTGGATTTCGCAAAATAGCGGCAGGGTGATAGGTGCCCATAAACAGAGTACCGTTTTTATCAATAAACTCGCCGTGCTGCTGAGTAACCTTAAAATCCTTGCCGATAAGCCTCTGCGCCGCAATTCTGCCAACGCATATTACAATTTTAGGCTGAATAATTTTAAACTGCTCCCTAAGCCATTTTATGCACATTTCCTGCTCCTCCGGCTTAGGATCTCGGTTTTTCGGCGGGCGGCATTTAACCATATTTGCAATATAAACATTTTTATCTCTCGAAAGGTCAACGCTTGCGAGAAACTTATCAAGAAGCATACCCGACCTGCCCACAAAGGGCTCGCCCTTAAGGTCCTCGTTTTCGCCGGGTCCCTCGCCGATAAGCATAATATCCGCGTCCTTCTTGCCAACACCGAAAACAAGGTTTGTTCTGCCGCCGCAAAGCTCGCAGTCGCGACATTCTTTGCATTTTAATTCAAGCTCATCCAAAGTCATTTTCATCACCAAATTAAACAAAATTTTTACCGAAACTGTATAACTTTCGTTATTTTATAACATTATATCAAAATTACTGTTGAAAAACAATGCAAATAGGTATAAAATATCCTCGAAAACAAAATATATTCACAAGGAGAAATATTATGGAAAACCAAGTATTAGTTGAAATTTCAGCAAGACATGTTCATGTGTCTAAGGCGGATTTGGAAACTCTCTTCGGCAAAGGCTATGAGCTTACCGTTAAAAAGGAGCTTTCACAGCCGGGTCAGTACGCCTGCGAGGAGAGAGTTAAGGTAATCGGCGCAAAAAGCGAATTCCCTGCCGTTTCAATCCTCGGTCCCTGCAGAAACGCAACACAGGTTGAGCTTTCTCTTACCGACGCGCGTTCAATCGGCGTTCAGGCTCCCGTTCGTGAAAGCGGCGACATTGCAGGCTCAGGCTCCTGCAAGCTTGTAGGTCCTGCCGGCGAGGTTGAGCTTAAAGAGGGCGTTATTGCCGCTAAAAGACATATTCACGCCACAACAGCCGACGCAAAAAAAATGGGACTCGAAAACGGCGAAATCGTTTCTGTTGAAATTCCTACCTCAAACGGAAGAAATCTTACCTTCGGCGATGTTGTTGTAAGAGTATCCGACTCCTATGCCCTTGCAATGCACATTGATACCGACGAGGCAAATGCCGCAGGTATGGCTCCAAACACAATCGGCACGGTAATCAAAAAGTAAAAATACACATATACAGAAAAAGCCAAGGCAATTCAAAACGCCTTGGCTTTTTTGTTTATATTTTATTTCATTAAAGTATTTTTAACGGGATTCATTATTGCGTTGTTGCTTGAAGCAAACTCAAGAGTGTTGAAGCAATTCTTTTCCTGCACCTCAAAATAGGTGTCCTGCGCTGTAAACTGCTCTACTTCCTCCTCCACAATTTCAGGCTCCTCATAGGCGTATATATAGCCGTAAAATGCCTGTCCGTAATGAGAGGACATATTTGAATAAACAGCGGTATTAAAATATGTTCCGCCCCAATGGGATTCGGAAATCGTTACACTGCCGTCGCTGTTTACTGCTTCAACAACTGCAACATGGTTTGACCAACAGGCTATTGCGCCTACCTTGGCTTCGGAGCCACTGTCATAATAATCATTGTACTTGTTGATGAACCACCATTCACCTGCATTGCCCCTGTTAATTTTAGGAGCCTCGCCGTTAAGCTCATAAATTCTGCCGTATGCATATGCAACGCAGTTTGGCATTCCGTAGCCTGTTTGAGCATAAGCATTAAGCTCTCTTGTGTAATAAGGCTCGCCGCAGGGAGCGGTTAATCTGGGTTCAAAATCATTGTTGCTGCTTTGTGCAAAAACTGTTGTAGGGAAAACTGTCAATATGATAAGGGTAAATAAAACGGTTAAAAAGCTGTTTTTTACGATTTTCTTCATAAGTACCTCCTTTTCCACAACGCTTTGCATTGTAACATAAACGGCACTTTTTAATCTATGGCAAAAATCAACAACAGTTTTGTAACCTTTTTGTTACTTTTGTAACTATTAAACAAAATTTTACCATTTGACTTGACAAAAAAGTCGAATTTATAAAACTCTTGTCTATTTATATACAGCAGTATTGTTTTTAATTTACATTTTTTCAGAGGAGATATTATTGCTTATTCAGCCTCTTTTAAAAGCTATATTATAATTTATATATTATGATATTAATTACATATATTTATAAATTGTCAATACGCTCAAAAAAAAACGGAACGCCTAATCAGCGTTCCGCTTTTGATTTATGCTTTATTTTGCAAGATAAAGTGCAGAGGTATCAATATTTGTTTCGTCAACATACCAGCTATTGCCGATTTGAACAACATAAACCTCTTGAGTGGCAACAACGGTGCCGTCATCAAGGGAAACCTCAACGGTGCACTTATCTACTGCGCCGATGCTATCGGAGCAATCAAGGTTATCGAATGCGCCAATCATATCTGACTTTTTATTGTCGGAGCTTTTTTTGGTAAAGAAAAGGATTTTCTTTTCGGTGGTTTTGTCCTCAAGACCAAACTGAGCCGCCTTTGCCTCACCGGAAGAAGCAATGGGGCTTATTCTTTCCTTATACTCGCTGATATATGCACTTACCTCGTCTGCCGAAAGGGCAGTTGTATCGGTAACCCTTGCAGTCAGCCTGTAATCCTCGCCGTACATTGTTTGATATGTACCGGTGGTTTTTTCCTGCAAAACGGTTTTGCCGTCCTGAGCAATTTCCTCAGCAGTACCTGTAAGGGATTTTCCGTATTCCGATACATTGGACTCAAAGGCGCCGAACATAAACTCGGTATCCATATACTCGTCTTTATAAACGGTTCTTCTAACCTCGGTAAGCTTTGCAAAATAGTTAGAAAATACAGCGTCGTAATTATCAAGACCGTATCTGTTAAGCAGGTCAAGATAATAATCATACATTGTATTATATACCTCGTCGATAGCCGCCATTTCTTCCTCGGTACCGGAGCCTACAAATTCAGCCTGCGGGGCGTCCTCATTGACATAAGGAGCCATATAGGCGTTTATAACAAAATTGCCGAACTTTTGATTTTTTGATACCAATGTGTTTTTATAGGAATTATAACCGTCGCCTGTTTGAACAATAGTATCAACATAAGCCTGCGCAACCTTATCGGGTGAAAAGGCAGTATATCTTGAGGTGAAAGCAAAAATCGTAATTCCAACAAGAACAACTGCAACCAGCACGCCGGAAATCACTGCATAAGCACCGGCTCTGAAGCCTTTTTTCTCTTTTGTTTCAGCCATTTTTACTCTCCCTCCTTATTCTGCAATTTCGTCAACAGAGTCATCAACATCTGACTCGGCTTCGTTTGCTTTTTCAGCAGCTCTCTTTTCTGCAAGGGCCTCAGTAATTCTTTCCTTCTTCTCGCCAACCATATCGTAGAACAAAATCGGAACGAACTGAAGAACAACAAATATTGCAGGAATAATTGTATAAATCATCAGGAAGCGTGAAAGAACCTCGTCGTTTTGGGAAGCGTATGCAACATTAGGGTCCTGTGAGAACCTATACTGTGACCAGGTGTAAACGAGCCAAGGACCCAAGAACTTTGTAAACGCAGATGCGATTTTTGAAAACAGTCCGTAGCCTGCATAGGCAAGACCCTCCTGACGCTTGCCTGTCTTGTATTCCATTTCGTCAACACAGTCGGCAATCATAATGTTTGGAGTAACATTTGTATTACCGTGCTGAATTCCGCAGAAGAAGTTGAGAATAAGGAACGGAACGATAAGGGTTGAATTAAAGCCTATGCCCTTTGATACAAGATAAAGTATTGCAAGGGCGCTTGCACCGTAGCAGCAGAAGAGAATATAGGTTTGCTTTGTTGAGAATTTCTTAAGAACAAAGTTTACAAGAAGAGTTCCCACTGCGGTGCCGATACCCATTGGAAGCATAAGAGCAAGCTTAAGTCCCTTTGAGCCTAAAAGGTAAATGGCTATGTAAAGTGAAACCGTACCGTAAACTCCGCGTCCAAAGCCGAAAAGCTTTGTAAGAGAAACCATAAGAAGATTCTTATTTGTAAATACAAGCTTTATTGACTCAATAAGCGAAACCTTTTCGCTGGTAAACGGAACGCGCTCTTTGTTGTTTGCAAAGAAAATCATTACAAAAATAATCATACCGAGAGCGCATACAGCAGTTGAAATAATAAGGTCAAGTCCCTGACCCTCTGCATTTTTAAACTGCTGTGAGCCCATAAGCGCCTTCATAAGAGCGCCTACAACGATTATAACAACCTGACCGCCTGACTGACCCACCGAGCGAAGGAAGGAAGCGATGGAAATTGCACTTGACCTTTCCTTTGGGTTAGGAGAGCAAAGAGCGCCGAAGCAGTTTGACGGCGACTCAACCGCACAGGAAACCGCTGTATAAAGGCAATAGATTATAATCATCCATACCGAAGCGACGCCAAAGGAGGTTGTGTTTGGTGCAACAAAAACAAGCATTGAAATGATAGCGAGAGGAATAGCGCCGAAGCCTACCCAAGGCTTAACCTTACCAAGCTTTGTTTTCGTTCTGTCAACAAGGACGCCGATTACAAGCTCACATATAGCTCCTACGAAGCCGGCAATTAAGAATACCACTTCAACCATATGTGAAAGAGACTCGGAATCAAAGCCCTTGCCCTTGAATGCGAAGTCTGCAAAGAATGTTGTGGTATAGTCCGGCATCCAGCCTGTAAGCAGGGCAACGCCGAAAAGTCCGATACCAAATGTAACAATCTCTGAGGGCTTCATGTACTTTTTTTCTGCCACTGCACTGCTTTTTGCGGCGGCAGAGGCTTTAGTCTTTGCCATAAAGAAACCTCTCTTCCATAAATTTTTAATTAATTATAACATTATTATTAGTATAAGACAATATGATTTTAACTTTTATTTAACACAAATTTTACAAACTGAATTTTCGATTATTTGGTAAAAGAAATTATTTGTTGATTTTGTCTAACTTTTGAAATATGTAATTGTATAAATTGACTTAAGAGATAAAAGTGCTATAATCTTTACGGTGATTATTATGCTTTTAAAAATATTGGTATGCTTTATTGCAGGAATAGGAGCCGGTCTGGGAACAGGCTTTGCGGGAATGAGCGCCGCCGCCGTTATCAGTCCTATGCTTATAACCTTTTTAGGAGTAGAGCCGTATATGGCGGTTGGAATTGCTTTGGCAAGCGATGTGCTTGCCAGCGCAGTATCAACATACACCTACGGAAAAAATAAAAATTTAGATATAAAAAACGGCTTGGTAATGATGGTATGCGTGCTTGCATTTACCTTGGTAGGAAGCTATACCTCAAGCCTTGTTTCCACAACGGCTATGGGTAATTTTTCAACGGTTATGACGCTGATTTTAGGCATAAAATTTATCGTTAAGCCTATTACCGAGCCAAAGTCACGGCTTCAAAGCTCATCGGCAAGGCAAAAATTTATACGCAGTGCCCTTTGCGGCTCAATGGTTGGCTTTATCTGCGGCTTTGTAGGTGCAGGCGGCGGAATGATGATGCTGTTTGTGCTGACCTGTGTGCTTGGCTACGAGCTTAAAACCGCAGTGGGAACAAGCGTTTTCGTTATGACCTTTACTGCCTTAACCGGAGCAGTCAGCCACTTTGCAATAGGCGGTGCTCCCGATTGGCTTATGCTTGCAGTCTGTGCGCTCAGCACATTGCTGTGGGCAAGAATTGCGGCTGTGCTTGCAAACAAGGCAAAGCCGAAAACACTTAACCGCGTAACAGGAATTGTGCTTGTGATTTTAGGTGCGTCGGTTACTGTTGTTAACCTGATTAAATAAATGCTCATAATAAAAGGGCAGGTATTCCCGTTTTGAAACAGAGAATACCTGCCTGATTTTTTACTGTCTTTTATTAACGCATTTACTGCAATCACCGTTGCAGCCGTCGCAGGAAAAAAGCTTTTTTCTGTGCCGTGCAATATAGATGCACACTGCGCAGAAAAGCACCGCCACCGCCGCAATCGTCAATATACTTTGAATATTCATTTTATACTCCCAATAATGCCAAAATTCCGTGAACTATAAACGCCGCTAACCAAGCTACAACACACTGAAATACTACCATAGAAGCCGCCCATTTTCTGCCAAGCTCTCGCCTTACCGAAGCAATAGCCGCAACGCAGGGCGTATAAAGCAGGCAAAATACAAGAAGTGAAGCCGCACCCAACGGAGTAATTACCGACATAATTTCCGTTGTTGAGCCAACAAGCACCGACAAGGTTGAAACTACGCTTTCCTTTGCCATAAAGCCTGTTATCAGCGCAGTTGAAATTCTCCAGTCTCCAAAGCCTAACGGAGCAAAAACAGGAGCGATTATGCCTGCAAGGGATGCAAGCATACTGTTTTGCGAATCGGTTACAATATTAAATCTTATATCAAAGGTTTGCAAAGCCCAAATAACTATTGTTGCCGCAAAAATTACGGTAAAGGCTCGTTGCAGAAAATCCTTTGCCTTATCCCACAAAAGCTGAAATACACTCTTTGCACTGGGCATACGGTAGTTTGGAAGCTCCATTACAAACGGAACAGGCTCGCCCTTAAACAATGTGCCTTTCATAAGGCACGCCGCCGCAATACCGCTGACTATACCCAAGCCGTAAAGTCCAATCATAACAAGGGCGGTACGGTCGGGGAAAAACGCATTAGCAAAAAATGCATATATGGGAAGCTTTGCGGAGCAGCTCATAAAGGGGGTAAGCATTATTGTCATCTTTCTGTCTCTTTCCGACGAAAGTGTTCGGCTTGCCATTACACCGGGAACGGTACAGCCAAAGCCGATAAGCATAGGCACAATGCTTCTGCCCGAAAGGCCTATTTTACGCAAAAGCTTATCCATAACGAAGGCAACCCTTGCCATATAGCCGCTGTCCTCTAAAATAGAAAGGAAGAAAAACAGCGTAACAATTATCGGCAGAAAGCTTAATACACTGCCTACGCCGTTAAAAATGCCGTCAATAATCAGCGAGTGAACAACCGCGTTAACATTAGCGGCGGCAAGTGCCGAATCAACCGCCTGAGTCAGCAGATTAACGCCTATATCCAAAAGCTTTGAAAGCCCTGCGCCGATAACATCAAATGTCAGCCAAAACACAAGTCCCATTATACCGATAAAAGCAGGTATTGCTGTGTATTTACCCGTCAGAATCTCGTCAATTTTACGGCTTCTTGCATGCTCTCTGCTTTCTCTCGGCTTAACAACCGTTGCACTGCAAACCCTTTTAATAAACGAAAAGCGCATATCTGCCATTGCAGCTGAACGGTCAAGACCTCTTTCATGCTCCATTTGCACAATAATATGCTCAAGCATTTCCTTTTCGTTATCGCTGAGCTTCAGCCTTTCAAGCACCAAGCCGTCGCCCTCAACAAGCTTGCTTGCCGCAAAGCGAACAGGTATTCCCGCGTCAACCGCGTGGTCTTCGATAAGGTGCATTATTCCGTGAATACATCTGTGGATTGCACTGTCGCGCTTATTGTCCTCGCAGAAATCCATTCTTCCCGGCTTTTCCTGATATTTTGCAATATGTATTGCGTGGTCAACAAGCTCGCTGATGCCTTCATTTTTTGAAGCGGAAATGGGAATAACGGGAACGCCCAGAGTTTCCTCCATTTCGTTTACAAGAACACAGCCGCCGTTTTTGCGAACCTCGTCCATCATATTGAGAGCTATTACCATAGGCATATCAAGCTCCATCAGCTGCATTGTTAGGTACAGATTTCGCTCAATGTTGGACGCGTCTATAATATTGATAATGCCCTTTGGCTTATCATTTAGCAGAAATTCTCTTGTAACAATTTCCTCACTGCTATAGGGTGACATTGAATATATACCCGGCAGGTCTGTAATCAGCGTATCGTTGTGATTAGTAATAACTCCGTCCTTACGGTCAACCGTTACACCGGGAAAATTTCCCACATGCTGATTTGCTCCGGTAAGCGTGTTAAAAAGTGTAGTCTTGCCGCAGTTTTGGTTTCCTACCAGTGCAAAGGTAAGAGTCTCTCCGTCAGGCAATGGGTTCTCGTTCGCCTTGGTATGATACTTACCTCCCTCTCCTAAGCCGGGGTGGCAAATATCCTTTTTTCTTTTGCTTTCTTCATTTGTTTTCGGCAGCTCGTACTCCTCGCTGATTTCAATTTCGTCAGCGTCGGCAAGGCGGAGCGTAAGCTCATAGCCGTGAATAAGCAGCTCAACAGGGTCGCCCATAGGAGCGTACTTAACCATTGTTACCTCTGCTCCGGGGATAAGTCCCATATCAAGAAAGTGCTGCCTTAAAGCACCCTCGCCGCCAACCTTAAGTATGACTGCCGTTTTTCCGATTTGTAAATCCTTAAGAGTCATAATACTACCTGCTTAACCAATGATAATATATTTTATCACATATCAAATAACTATTCAAGGTCAGCGAAAATAATAACCGCCAAAAATTTACCAAAAAATGCTTTGCATTGACAAATTATAAGCTTTGTATTATTATTGCAATAAAATAATGATTGGAGTTGATTCCTTGACAGTAGTTTATACAAATGCTGATTTTATTTCCCTTAACGACGGAAACGATATATATTCGGTAATGGTAACCCACGGCAAAAAAATAGAATATTTAGGCTTCAGCATTCCTCTTTGCTACGACAGCGAAAGGGTTGTTGACTTAGGCGGCGGAGCAGTAGTTCCTCTTATAAGCGATAGGGTTTTAGAGGAATACAGGCATAGCCGTTGCAGTATGCTTGCAATGGGAGAGCAGGCGGATTTTGCAGTATTCGACAAAAATCCGTACAAAGACGCTGAAGCAAAAATTAAGGCAGTTTATGTTAAAGGAAAAATTAAGTCAAAATAAAACCGAATTCAGAAAAAGGGTGGTTTTGTGCTAAACAAAAGAAAGGTAGTAATAATCGGAGCAGGTCATGTGGGCTCCCACATAGCTATGGCGCTGTGCTTTCAGGGAAGCTGTGACGAAATTGCTTTTATTGACACAGACGGCGAAAAGGCAAAGGCAAACTGCTTAGACGTTGCAGACGCTTGTCTGTTTTTAAGCTCCGTAACAAAAATAAAGGTAGGCTCCTACGAGGACTGCCGCGACGCAGACATTATTATAATTTCGGTAGGTATGCCCAGAAAGCCGGGGCAAACAAGGCTTGATTTGCTTGCCGACTCCGTTAATATGATGAAGGATGTTATAGGCAATTTAAAGCCGATAGAATTTAAAGGAATTATCGTATCCGTAACAAATCCTGCCGATGTTATTGCAAACTACGCAAGAAGGCATTTAGGCTTGCCAAGAGAAAGATGCTTTTCAACAGGCACCTCTCTTGACACCGCAAGGCTTAAAAGAACAGTAGGCGAGCTGGCTGATACAGACAGAAGAAGCGTAACAACCTGTGCAATAGGCGAGCACGGAGATTCCTCCTTTGTTCCCTTTTCCTCGCTTACGGTAGGAGGAAAAAATTATATTGAATTGAGGCAGGCAAAGCCCGAAAGATATGCAAGGCTTACAGAGGATTTTATTCTTGAAAGAACAAGAAGCATAGGCAACGAAATAATAGAGGGCAAGGGCTCAACGGAATTCGGAATAGGCGCCGCCTGCGCAGATATTTGCAAGGCAATTTTTCACGACGAAAAGCGGGTTATTCCCGCCTCCGTTTTCCTTGAGGGCGAATACGGCATCAGCGGTATTCCCTGCGGAGTTCCCTGTGTAATAGGCAGAAACGGAATTGAAGACATTATTGAGCTTCCGTTAAACGAAGGAGAAAGAAAGCAGCTTGAATATACCTGCGGCGTAATAAAGGACTATTGCGACAGAGCAGAAAGAGTTTGAGGGCTTAGCTTAACCGATAATATTTTTATATATATAAAATTTTCTATTGACTTTAACACTTTTATGTGCTAAACTGAATTTACAATCTAAGACTATTCTATTAAAGAAAGAGGTATTTTTATGAACAAACTCGTAAAAAAGATTACAGCAGTAGCTGTAACAGGCGTACTTGTTGCCTCTGCTCTTGCAGGCTGTTCTAAGGCAGGTATGGACGACAGCAATACACCTGCAAAAACATCAGTCACCATCGGTATTTGTCAGCTGGTTCCGCAGCCTGCTGTTGACGAAGCCACAAAGGGCTTTAAAGATAAGCTCACTGCTCTCGGCGAAGAAAACGGAATTACCTTTAATTTCGACGAGCAGAACGCTTCGGGCGAGGCTACAAACTGCACAACTATTACTTCAAAGTTTGTTTCCGACAAGGTTGATCTTATTATGGCAAATGCTACCGACGCAATGGCTGCCGCTTCTCAGGCTACCGCAGACATTCCGATTGTTGCAACATCAATCACCGACTATGCAACAGGTCTCGGCATTTCCGACTGGACAGGTAAAACAGGCTTCAATGTAACAGGTAGCTCCGACCTTGCTCCCTTGGCAGACCAGGCAGCTATGATTAAAGAGCTGTTCCCCGATGCAAAGAGCGTTGGTATTCTTTACTGCTCAGCAGAAAAGAACTCAAAGTATCAGTCAGATGTTATCCAAAAGGAAATTACCGCACTGGGTATGACAACAAAGGAATACACCTTCGTTGATACAAACGATGTTAGCGCAGTAACACAGCAGATTGTTACAGACAAGTGCGATGTAGTATTCATTCCTACCGATAACACAGCCGCTTCAAACACAGAGGCTATCAACAACATTCTTGAGCCTGCAAAGATTCCTGTAATCGCAGGTGAAGAGGGTATCTGCAAGGGCTGCGGCGTTGCAACTCTTTCAATCAGCTATTACCTGTCTCTTATACACATCTCCGAGCCCACGAGACTAGGCATGATC
>CALYNN010000006.1 GCA_945221685.1 uncultured Clostridia bacterium
GGTGCAACTCACGCAGGTATTTCTGTCGGAGAGGACGGCGCAAGTCACCAATGCTGCGAGGATTTTGCTCTTATGAGGTCAATTCCGGGTATGGTTGTTATCTGCCCTGCCGATGATGTTGAGGCAAAGCAGGCAGTTAAAGCGGCCTATAAGTACGAGGGACCTGTTTATCTTCGCTTCGGCAGACTTGCCGTTCCCGTATTTCACGACGACAGCTACAAATTTGAAATCGGCAAGGGCGAGGTTATCAGAGAGGGTAGCGATGTAACAATTATTGCCAACGGACTTATGGTTGCCGAAGCAATTGAAGCAGGCAAGGCACTTGCCGAAAAGGGCATCAGTGCAGAGATTATTAACATTGCAACAATCAAGCCTCTTGACGAGGAGCTTGTGCTTGCCTCCGCAAAGAAAACAGGAAAGGTTATTACCGTCGAGGAGCATAGCATTATCGGCGGCTTAGGCGAGGCTGTTTGCGCATTGCTTGCAGAAAAGTGCCCCGTTCCCGTTAAGCGAATCGGCGTTAACGACGAATTCGGTCACAGCGGCCCTGCCCTTGATTTGCTGAAGCAGTTTGGCTTAAGCGCAGAAAACATTACAAAAACCACAGAGGAATTTGTAAAATAACAAGCATTAAAAGGCTTCGGGCGAATTTGCCCGAAGCCTTTTGTTAAGAATTATGCGATTTCTTCGTCGTCCTCCTCATCATCGTCGTCATCGTCATCGTCACTGCCAAGGCGTTTAAGCATTTCGCCGATATCAATATCGGGAATATCTGAGTGGTGGTCGCTGTCGTCTTCGTCATCCATACCCATATCCCTGCGAAGACGGGAGAGCAAATCGAGAGGGTCTTTTTCTTCATTTTCTTTATCAAGCAGAACTCCTCTCGCGATTTGCTGAAGGTCATCATAGCAGGAAAGCAGGCTTCCAAACGCCACTCCCTCCATACTCTTCAGCGTTCTACCCGAAACGGGACCGTCTTTGAAGGAGGTTTCACAATGACAGTAAATGCTGCCTTGACTGTCAATTCCCAGGTAAGAAACCTTTCGCTTGTCACTTTCTCTCATACAGTATTCAGCCGCCATGGTACGATAAGGTGTTGGTATAGTGATTCCGGAATAAGCCTCAAGGATAGCATAGCCAATGCTTTCATCGACGCGGATTTTAAGGATAAATCTCCTGCTTTTCGTAATGCTTTCGCAAATGAATCCCTTGGCTGAAGAACAGTCAAGATTTTCACCAACGATGTTATGGTTTGCGCTGTTCAGATACTCTCTGAAATTGTCCATAGTTTTTTCTGCGTTTGCTTGGTTTGAAGTTTTCATTTTAAATTCCTCCGTTAAATAAATTATATTTCAAAGGCTTATGCCCTTGTTGGTAAAATGTTTTGCTTATGTGCTTGGCAGCGTTAAACTGCCAAGCCTTTAATTTTTGTTGTTTCTTTACTTGTGAACAGTTGGTCTACAACCTGATTGATGTGTGATACAGGCACAACCTTAAGACTGAACTTATCAAAGGTCTCCTTGCCCATATAATCATAATTTTCCCGGGGTATGAAAACAGTTGTGCAGCCTGCCTCTTGGGCGGCCTCAAGCTTTACTTCAACACCGCCTACTGCGTGAACAGTTCCCATTAGGCTTATTTCGCCGGTAAAGGCATAGCATGAGGGTACTACGATTCCTGTTTCGGCAGAAATGATAGAAACTACTGTTGCAACACCTGCGCTGGGACCGTCTTTTTTTGTATAGCCGTCGCCGTAGAGTGTTGTGTAGCAATGGTCCTCACAGCTTGAATTTATCATTCCTGCAACGGTATGAGCTATATCGTGGCTCTCCTTTAGGCACTCCTGCGCCATACCCAAAACCTTGTCCGTTTTTGATATGACAGTCTGTATTTCAAAGAGTGAGCCGAGACCGCTGTAGGAGTTAACATATAATCCGTTTACTATTCCGGGCTTGCTTGTAATTCCTTTCTGTCTTACAATCGGTGGCTTACCGATAATACCGATAATATCGTCGATACCGATTTCATAGTGGCTGTTTTTCATAGTAACCTCGCCGATTATCTTTTGAGCAAAGGTGTCAAGCTCTCGGGCGCCTGCAGTTGACGAATAGTTTGAAATGAGATAATCTACTGCCTCGTCGGTAAAGGCATAGTCCTCTGCCGATACCTTGTATTCCTCAAGCATTCTCGGGAGCATATGCTCTTTAAATATCTGCTTTTTTTCAGATTTGGTGTAACCGTCAATACGAATTACTTCAAAGCGGTCAAGCAGCTCGGGCGCGATTGCCGCTTCGTTATTTGCAGTAGCAACCACAAATACTTTGTTGCAGTCGATATGTACGCCAAGGTAGTTATCCATAAACACCTTTGAATCAAGAAAATCAAGCAGTGCAGATGCTACGGAAGTGTCCTGTGTTCTGTCGATTTTATCGATTTCGTCAAGCATTAGAATACAAGTATCACCCATTACGGAAATGAACTTCGTTATTTCAGAAGGGGAACCTCCGTGAACAAATGAGCCTGTTCCTTTAAGAAAATCAGATTTGCTTACGCCGTTAAGGGAAATCTTATTGAAGCGCCATCCCACAGCTTTAGACATAACCGTAAAAGTTGAGGTTTTGCCTGTTCCCGGAGGGCCGATAACTAAAAGGTTTTTGATTTTGCCCGTGCGTTCGTGGTAGTTCATCATACGGGCAAAGGCACTGATAAGCTCGTCCCTGCCTGATATTTCAGACTGCACCTTATCAATAAAGCCGTTATAGTCAAAGGGTGGCGGTACAACCGTGTTCTTATAAATATCGGCAATATACTGAAGCTTAGTTTGTGCAACCTCCATACTGCCGTCACGCTTGTCCGGACTGTTAATTGTATTAATGCACTTTTCAATAATTTTTTGGTCTGTTTCCGAAAAGGCATCTTTATGGAATCGGTAAACCGCAATAGGGTCGTTCATCAGGTTTTCCCTGTCGAGAATTGTATCAATTTCCTCGCAAGTAAACGGTTTACCGGATATATTTCTTTCCTCATCAATAGCTTTAATCAAAAGCTTTCTAAGGCAAGCCTTAATATCTCTACAGCCGGATTTAATGCCGAAATTCTCAACAACATATTTAATCGTTGAATCGTCAAAAATTTCGCTTGCATCAAAGGAATATTCCTCATAAAGCTCGGGAAGCATATATGATTTTGCAATAACAAATTGTTCTTCTTTTGAATAATCGTTTATGTAAATCTTTTGGAAGCGGTTAAGGATTTTCGGTGAAATTTTGCTCTCATCAACAGCGGCGGCTATAATCCATGTGCTTCTTACGCTGAATTGTGCATCAAGATATTTGTCGGTAAAAGCCTGACATGACAACATTTCACTAAGCACTGAATCGGGATCACCGTCTCTGTTATTTGAATGAACCGTGCAGTCAATCTCATCAAGACCGAGAGTTATATCTGTACTGCCTAAAGAATAGAAACCGTCCCACAATGTTCCCGGAGCACTTTCTGAATATGTTTTGTCGCAGCCTGCCAAATCAAGAATAGAGCTGATATTCGATAAATTAATAATATGCAAAGGCTTTTTTCTGGCATTTCCTATTGCCTGAATCAGCCTGCTCTTGCCTGTGCCGTTGGGACCTATCAGCAGCAGTCTCGGTCCTTTACCGGAGCGTATAGCGGAGCTGACAGCCATTGCTATTTCACGCTTGGCGGCAGTATGACCGTAAACAACCCCGTCAAGTGTCTTAACAATTTCATCGGCACTTACCTTTTCGGGTGTATATGCGGTGTTGATATTCATAATGCAATTAAGGAGCTTACCGCTATCCGAACCTTCGCATCCTGCAAGCAGAGCTTCAATACGGCTCTGTGTTTTAGGAGGGTAGGTATTTTTGCAAAGCTTATACTTAAGCTCAAGCAGCTTCATATCGGAGATGTGCCCCGCCGATTTATACTTATCAAAGGTTTCTGCGCAAGACATCTGACCTAATATGTTATTTTTGATAGCTTTGGGAAGCATATGGAAATTGGGCAAAAGCTTTTCAACTTCAGCTTGGGGATTGCTTTTGACCTTCGGCGAAGCTTTATTTACCTCGCCGATTTCAGTAGTTGCTTTGCTTTTAATTTCATCATTTTTACCGGTGCTCATAATGATACCTCCTGTAATATTAAAATGTTTTTGCAATATTGCATTTTATAAAGTCACGACAACGCCGTGTCAATACCGTTTACGGTTTTTTACTAATCGTCAAGCTTGTTTTGGCTCTTAAATAACAGCCGTATTACTATGCCTAATAGTATTTCTTCTGCACTCAGCATTACAAAGTAACCTAAAGCACCGAAGATAACCGATATAAATACCGATGAATAGGAGCTATAGTTTTCAAAATAATAAATAATCAGGCTTATATTTATCGGCGTTGCTGTTACTGCCGTCATAAAAAACATCCAAATACTTTCGTTGTTTTTGCAAAGAGGCAATATAATAATGTCAATATAGGCAATGCCTATTGCCAAAGCCGATATAACAAATGAAGCCTTACAGGCTGCTGTTATTGCCAATGCAGGCGGAATGGCAAGCATTAAATACTGCCATAAATACTTTAAGCGAAACATAATACAACTCCCAATATATTAGCTATTATAAGAAGCGGATAAGCTAATTGGCATATTACTCCTACAAATGAGGACGCTGTTTTCACATAGCCTGTTATATCGCCTTGCTTTATCAAATTACGCCTTGTGTCTTTATCAAAAACAAAATCAATAGCGTTAAACAGAATGCTTTCAGTTCCAATCAGCTCCTCCATAACAGAGCATCCGTCCAATCCCGATATACATAGTGTATTGATAGCGGCTAAAACGAAATTAGCCCACTTTCATGTAATATCAAGCCTATTATCATTCCAAATATAGAGCCTGTGATTGTCCCAAAACCGTCAAGGTTAAGGTGTGCTGCATTACTAAATAACACCGTTACTCCAAAAACAAACACAGGTAAAAATGAAATCATAAGCAGAAAATTGATTATAAATGCAAAAGCCCTGCCTGTTTTGGTGCATTTAATGTTAAATAAGGAAATTTGTAAGGAAAGAAAGGATTTTTCCACCCTGCTATATCTAATAAGCCCTTCTCTTTTAAAAAATCTAAGCAGATGCTTTACCTCAAGCTCAGACATATCGGTAGGGATTGAAAAAGGGTCAGTTTTGCCGTCAAGCTTCTGCAGAAAATGAACTGCATTGTTGCTTAGCTTAAAAGCGTTATCGTTTTTATAATCTATTACTTCATAGAAGAAATCGTCGATTTTCCTGCGAGCCAGCCAACTGACTCTTTGAGGATATTTCATATCTGCTCCTCCAAGGTGTTATTACGTAGCTTAAGAATAAGCTCTTCTTTGATGTTTACTACCGTTGTGTATCATTATACGATGATTGTGACGATAATAAATTTAGGGGGTGTTTTCTATGCCTTCGGAATCATCATCGGTATTTGAACTGCTTTTGTTATCAGTATCGTCCTTAGAGCTGCTTTTACCGCTATCGGTGCTTTCTTTATCGTTTTCTTCAAGCTTAGACAGTCTTGCGGAAAGGTCCTTGCATATTTCCGATATTGCACTTATTTCTTCTTCCTGAGCCTGATTAACCGCTGATAAGGCTTTTATTTTTTCGCCTGCTATTGCTGTTCCCGTTATGCCGGCAGCAAGAGCGGCAACGGCAATAATAATTGCTATTACGGCTTTAGAAATATTTACAGTAAGCTTCCCTGCCTTGCTTTTATTTATCGGGATAGAGCTACTGTGTGAATCTGACTCTTTTTTAGGCTCCGGAACCTTTTTATCTTCTGTCTTTAACGCGGAAGAATCTTTTGATTTTACTGCATTATTACCGACATCGGAGTATTTGCAGGTGCTTGGCGTGGGTGCTTTGTTATCATTAATCTTATAAATTACACAGGAAATATCGTCTGAAACATTTGCCTGCCTTATGTGGTAATTTGAAACATAGTGCTGAAGTGCATCGTTGTCGTTTAGCTTAAATGCCTCTGCAAGCTGAACTGTATCAAAGGATTGGTAGGAAAAATCAAGATAAGGGTCTGAAAAGCCGTCGGTACAAAGCATAATTGCTTTATAGTCTGACGGGTTTAAACGGAGCACTCTCATTCTTGACCTTTGGTCAGGATAGCCTGCACTGTAAACCCGTCCGTCAGGACTGTTGTCGGGACCGGAGATAAGCGTTACGCCTATCTCCTGTGATGTGTTTGCATTACCGAAAACTGCACCGTCGCCGGCATGAAGAATACATATATGATTATCTGTTTTGATTAGCGCCAAAAATGTAGAAGCAAAATCCTCTTTGTTACCTGTATTATATTTGTTGCACAGCTCGTTAAGGACATCGTTAATCATTTCGCATATACATATCCGTATTCTTTCCGCTGACTCCGTTTCGAAAAAATGCTTGTCCCTCAATTTTGAAATTCGTTCTCCTACACGAAAGGCAAGATGGTGAGCTCCTATGCCACCGAACGGTGCATTAGAAACGCCGTCACAAACGCAGATAACATCTTTTTGTTCGCTGATATATACTGCATCATCACAGGGCTTGTTATCATATGTATGGGATCTTCCTGTATTATTTACAGACAGAATTTTCATAAATTATTCCTCCTTATTAAGCCTAAAGAATTGATATTGCAATTAATAAAATTATGATTACCAAAATTGTTGTTGCAGTTGCCAACAGGGGCTTTTTCCAAAGACCTGAGCTGATAAATTGCTGCCAAAGCTCCTCATCCGTAACACCAACAGGCTTTGTGCTGGTCATAAAAGCGTTGATGATAAGATGCTTTATCCAAAGTGCAAGCTTTAAGCTATAATCATTTTGACTTCCTTTAACCTTACTGATATTAAGCTTACCGACATCAACATCAGCATTTTGCTGACTGCCTTCTTCGTCGGCGCTTTTGTATTTGTGAGAGCTTTGATAATCGTCTACAAAATCAGAGGTTGTGTCTGTATAATTGCAGCAGTAGTCGTCATCATCACAGTCAATGTCATTACCATCTGTGCCGTCAACATCTGCGTATTCATATGAATGGAAGCAATCGTCAGCATTTGAATCTACTGCAGCCTTGTTGTCGTTTGAGAGAAGCTCGTTAATTTTAGTTTTGCCCTTTGTGCAGAGCATTTGGTTAACAACAGAAAGCTGTCTTGCCAAGGATACGGGCAAGCCGCTTGTGTGTGCCGCTTTAATTAGCTTGGCAACCTCCGGAGCTTTAACGGAAAGCTCTGAAAATACTGTTTCGTCTAAGTCGCAAAAACCGCTGTTTTTATTCCAAACGCAAAACAGCTCGCCTGTATCAACGAAGGCTGCCGCAAGGATTGACAGACCTGTGTATGATAAATCTACAGTGTTATAAAACGCGTTGAATCGAGTGTACATTAAGGGCAAAGCGTTGTCAGACTCCTCAGTTTGAGCCATGGCCGGAAGCTGTCTGAACTGTATCGAGTCTGTATCAATAACATGGGCAGTGTGGCTTTTGGTGTTTACAATAATATTGTGATTTAAATCCCTGTGAAGCAATCCGTGTGCCTCCATCCAAAGAAGCTGCTCAAGGATTTGCTTAACATAAATGAGTGGATTATCAAGAAAGCGCAGCTTATCAATACGAAGTGGCTCGCCGACAAAGTTATTCATAAGAAAACCAATCGGATTATTGTGCTCGTTATAAACCATCGCAAGCGGCAAAGCAATAGAATTGCATTTGTCGGGAAGCGCGGTCATTTTTAAAACCTTATCAATCTCGAAGGCTCTCTTATCTCTGTCCCAAATCTTTAAGCGTAAGCGTTGATTGCTTTCGCAAATTTGAGTATAACCCTCCTGTCCCTGATTAATGACGCTATCGCGTCCCTTAATCTTTTCAACATACTTCTTACCGTTTAGGTTAAAGTAACAGTTGCTTCCTACAATATGACTGAAGGAGGAGCTTGTTGTGTCGAGTCCTTTAGTACCTGCCGAGTTGCGCTTAAGTGCATTAACGAACGGTCTGGCGTTTTGCACAGGCGGTTCATCGGGAGAACAGCCACAGAGATAAACGACTCCTTTGTAATCAAGCATGGAAATTGAAGCTATTACCTGCGAAACTGCTTCAGTCGGAGCAATGTAAAGCTCTTCTTCACTTTCTTTGTGACTGAAAAAGTATTCGTCAAGTCCGTCCTCGTTTAAAAAATCATATGGCAAATTCTTTTCGTCAAGCAATTGTATTACTGCATTATAATTATCATAAACTCCGGCGGCTATTGCTCTTTCTTCTGCAAAGCGAAAAAACAGAAAGCGCTTGTTTGCTTCGTGCGAAATAATTTTAACTAATGCCTCGTAAGCGTTACCCACAAGGCTTTCGGTAAGAACGATAATTTTATTCATATTAATGCCTCCTTAAAAATTAATTTCTGCCGAAGCTATATTTGAAATTATTCAGCATTTCGTCGGATTTATATCTGTTGTATTGCTTTCTTTCAGTTGAACGGTGGGGAATGCCCTTGAGGAATACACCGTTAGACTCAGCTTGAGTAGATGTGGCAAAACGCAATGCCTGCATAAAAGATTTAATCCTTTTACTACTGTTTTCCTCATCAATCTTTACTCTGTAGCCGCCGAAATTTAATCCGTTGGGGTTTGCATTTGTTACGAACTCAGAGAGAAGCTTGTTACCGTCGGCAATATCCTTCTTAAATTTTTCCGTAATCACTGAGCAGTCATCAACGCTGTCGGTAGCCGCAGAATCGGTAACCGAAAAGAAAACGGGAATTGTGTACCATTGATTGTTTCTTTCGCAGACATCGGCAACAGTAGTTAGAATTTCATCAGCCTCCTCAAGACTTTTTGCAAGGGGAGTTCTACCTAATGCACGCTTTGGGAAATCCTTTTTAAAGCTTTCAAAATCCAACGATAAAAGGTCACCGAAATAAACGATTTTCGGTTCACTATGATGGATGACAACAACCAACAGTGTAAAAATACGCTTGGGAACAAGGGATAACTCCTTAAACATCAAATCAAGTATTTCAATCTCCTTTTCAACATAACCTGCCATGGAGCCGGAAAGGTCAAATGTAATACAAATGGGTGTTCTGATCGGAGTAATGGCTTTCATTTGGAGTGATTCAATTCTGTCAAGCTCCTTCTTTATTTCTGTTGCGGTAATGCCGTTAAAGTTGTATTTCATGATAATTCTCCTTTTTTAATTGTATTTAAATATTCCTTGCTCATTGAAGTAGAGCTGATTACTCCAAATAAGCAGCCGTAGCTTATTGCCGCCGATATGCCGTCGGAAATAGCCGGGCTAACAACACCTGTTAATGCAACAATACCAAAGGTTCCGCAAAGATTTAGCGCCATTGCAAACACCATAAGGCTTATGCCTATGCAGGTGAAAACCTGTTGGGTTTTATTTTTTTGACGGAGTGTTAATACTGTATTAAACAGTAGAACTATATACATTCCCAAAAGCAAAAACAGTATTAAATAGCCATGCTTTTGAGCAAGCATAGATGTTGCCAAATCGGAATTTGCGGCTTCAATATACTTAAGTACATCAAATTTACCGTTTCCAATAAGCCCACCGTTTTTGAACGCGGCCACCAAGGCATGAACAGGTTGATAGCCGTAATCGTCATAGTTGTCGAAAATACCCGACGCCGTAAGGCTTTCGAATAAGCTTTTGCCTTCACCCAGCCATCCCTCAATTCTCGCCGCCGCAGTTGATGAAATATGCAGTACTGCCTTACAGCCTGCAATGCCGGCAACAATCATTAAAATAGAATACAAAAAATTAGTATTTTGAATTAAAACGGCAATTACGAAAATGATACCGAATTGCAGTAAAACGCCTATATCCTTAATCATCAGGCCGTAAACAAAGCAGGTAATCGAGGTGCCGAGAATAATTATAAGGTTGTTTACGCTGTAGAATTGCTTACCTGTGGGGACAATCAACACAAAAGCCAAAAGCAGCTTAACGATTTCCGATGGTTGAAAGGTGATGGGGCCTACTGTTATCCAGTTATATGCACCGTTTTTTTCCTCGGCAAGAGCCAGGTTCAAAATGATAATGCCGAGAATTGCCGCAACAGCCGCTATTCTGAAAATGGGGTGAAGGTTGTACTTGTCCATATCAATCTTAAGGAACAATCTCATTATCAGCGAAAATGCCGTGTAAAGTACAACTCCGATAACGGCAGACATCATTCCGGCGGTAAAATCGTTAGCAGTTGAGCCATACATTGTAGCGTCGACATAATATGTAAGAAGTATTGCAAAAACGGATTCGGTAATCGGCTGCCTGTCGGCTCTGATAATGTATGCGGCTGCAATAAAGCAAAGCAAGATAATATGCGGAATTGCCGCTTTAAATGAGCCAAAGCTTTTATAAACAGATAAAGCCTGCAAAATAACAAATAAAGCCGAAAGAATTGTTGGAATAAAACCGAATTCAAAGCATCTTTCCTCAACAGGCAAATTAAACTGAAGCGTATGGCTTGCAACACGGTATCCGTTTGAACAACTTCCGATTTTTCCGTACTCCGTCATATCGTACCTTTTAGTTTTAGCATTATACGAAATTACAGCCTGCAAACGGGAAACGCTGTGCTCCTTCAGCCTTACATCTGACGAGAGACTTCGACCGATTGTTGTAACAATTCCCTGTCTGCCGTCGGTATATTTTTTGCCTCCCTCAGAAACTATAACGCCCAAGCGAACCTTGCGTTCTCTGAAAATCAGCCAAGCTGAGCTGAGGATGAAAAGAGTGAGAACCAAATCCTGCAGTATATTCATAGTCATTTGCTTTACCTCCTAATCTAAAATGTAATTATTAATAAACTCTGTTGTAATTGCTTTTGCATTTGTTGAAATTCCGCCATTCTCAAGAAACACAAGCACCGTATAAGCGGGTGCATTACTGTCATTAATGCAGCAGGCAAACCACGCGTGAGATTGAGCATTGTCTAATTCTGCCGTGCCGGTTTTTGCAAAGGTTTTGCAGTTGATGCCGAGGCTTTTCGTAACATTCTCAAGTGACTTCGAAATGAATTCAGCCGTAGCCTTTGACATAATTCTTTCCGCCCCGCCCGTTTCGGTATCACTTTTTATATACAGGGTGTGTCTTAAGCCGCCGTTTGCGATTGCATTGTAATATGCTACTACGCCAAGTGGAGTAACCATATTTTTTGATTGCCCGTTTGCTGCCCACATTAAATCGTCATTTGCGTCCATTGAGCCTTTTGCAATACTCATATCGGCAATTACCTCACTGCTCAAAACACCTGATTTTTTTGCAAAATTGTTTAGCTCTGTGGGCGTTAGGTATTTTTTAGCCGCAGTAGAAATGCCGCAGTTACAGCTATTGCTTAGAACCTTTGAAAACGGCTGTTGGTAGTGGGGGATATTGTGGTAGCAGGAAATGTGGTATGCTTTGCCTGAGCAGTTATAAGAAAAGTCTTTTGCAGAAGCGTCTTTTTCAAGAATTGCCGCAACTGTTACTGCCTTGAAAACAGAACCGGGAGGGTAGGTAATAGCCGCCTTGTTGAGAAATCCTCCGTCCTTTGCGTTTTCGGGTGTAAAGACATCTACGCTTGGGTAGCTTACCATTGTTTTAATCTCGCCGGTTGTATAGTCGGAAACGATTATACAGCCCCTATAGTCGCCCTTTGCCAAAATCTCATATGCCCCTTTTTGCAAACGATTGTCTATTGTAAGATTTATACTTTTTACTTCGGGGGTATATCCCGTCAGCTTGCTGACATCTTGAGGCTTTGAGTTTTCGGTCGAAAGAACTGAATTCGGGACACTGCCGAATCTATCACCTATGATATGAAAGGTAGCCGTACGCAAAACCTCGTCATCGCTGAAAGCACCTTTATATATACCTTCACCGTTGCAATCGTAAACATAAATATTTTTGTAGTTGTCTGCCCTAATGTAATCCTTGTAATACGCATCAAGTGTTTTTGAGTTGCCCGACGCAGTACAAACAAGCAAAACCGCAATTACAAATATGCCGGCAGAAAGTGCATAAAGTGTGGCTTTGATTTTTGTGAAAAGTTTCATATATATCACCCTTTCATAAAATTTTATATGCCCTATCACAAAGCGTTTGAAGCTTCAAATGTATGGACTTGCTTACAATTCATTTTCCCATAAATCGAATAAATGGCTGTTTTAGGGGGGATTTTTCAGAAGTCTAAAAAAGCGCAAAAAAAGAAAGGCCTTGTTAAAGCCTTCCTTTTTGAAAATAGTTGTTTGATTATTTTATATTCATTTCCTTTTTTATATAATTGCAATAGAGGGAGATAATGTCGATATTTGTTTTATCGTAAACCATTCTTGCGCCTACGGAGTCTTCGATTTCGTTAAAAACAAGCTCTCCGCCGTTAAAAAGAAAATCAATGCCTATATAATCGCCTTTTGCAAGAGAGGCGATTTTTTTTACAAGACCCCTTTCGTTTTCGTTAAGCTTATAAAGCTCTGCACTGCCGCCGAGGCAATAGTTTGAGCGAAAGTCATTGTTGCCGACTCTTAAAATAGAAGCAACGATTTCTTCGCCGATAAGCCACACTCTTAAATCTCTGCCCAAGGTATCGCAGGGCTTTTGATAAACATATCCCGACTGAAAGGTCTCGGCTTCTGTAAGCATAAAAACCTCTGTGCCGCCGTGACCGCCTACCGATTTTTTTACTGCGGGAATGCCCTTATACCGCGTTTCCATAACAGGAATTCCGTTTTGCTCCATATAATCATAGCAAAGCTGTTTGTCGTTGGCAAGACGGGAAAGCTTTGAACTGTTGAAAGCCCTTATTCCGCGCTGCTCAAAAAATTCGGCAATCCTGTAATCGTTTGTTCGGTTGATTACGAAATCCGCGTCGCCACGGTAGCTTTCGTTTTCAAGGCGAACGCCCAGACAGTTTTTAAATTTTTCAACGGCAAAGGCATTTCTTTCTGCCTGCAGGGCAGTATATAACAAAACACCGCTCATTGTATTTTCTCCGTTATCATATCGAAAATCAGCGGCGCGGCGTCAAAGCCTGTTGCGTTTAAAAGGTTGATTATATGGGCATTTGAATTAACCTCGCACACCTGATTGTTCATCAAAATATCCACACCGCCGAAATCAAGGCCTAATTTTTTGCAGGCGGCAACGGCAATTTCAGCCTGCTGTACTGTTGGAATATACGGCTCCATTTCACCGCCGTTGGTTACATTAGAGCGAAAATCATCAGCGTTGTGCCGTTTAACTGCCGCAACGGCTTTTCCGCCGACAACCTCAATTCTTATGTCCTGCCCCGAGCTTTCGGCAACAAATTTTTGCAGAATGAAGGGGCGTTTTGTTGCAAGCGCGGTAATCTCCTCAACTGTTTTGCAAAGATGCACCTGCGCGCCGAAGGAGCCGAAGCACTCCTTAAACACCAGCGGCAGACCGAGAACCTCTGCCGCCGCTCCTGCAAATTCCGTTAAGTCCTCTTTAAAAAAGGTTTTGGGTGCAATTATCGTTTCGGGTTGACTGACTGTATCTAAAAGCTCAAGATAGGTTTTAGCCTTGTCGTCGCACAGCTCTATGGCTCTTGCACTGTTGAAAACAGGAAGCCCCTGAAGCTCAAGGCGGCGGGCAAGGCTTATATCCTTATCCCAAAAAAGCACAAAATCCGTATTAACTTTATTTAAGGCAAGCTCAAGGTTTGTTTTAAGCTCAAGCCTTATTCCTTTTTTTCTTGCACAGTCTAACAGATGGCTGTGAAGGGTGCTGTATTTTTCACCCTTTAAAAAATGATTAACAACTAAAATTCCGTTCATAGACCTATTGTAACACCCACACTTGCATTTTTCAATGTAATAGTATAAAATAGCATTATTATATTTGGTTATACAGAAAGGGAAGAAATATGACAGAGTATAAATTAAAATACGGTTGCAATCCAAATCAAAATCCTGCAAGAATTCATATGGACGGCAAGGAGCTGCCCTTTGAAATATTAAACGGCGCCGCAGGCTATATTAATTTGCTTGATGCCTTTAACTCTTGGCAGCTTGTTAAGGAGCTTAAGGAGGCAACGGGACTTCCCAGCGCGGCTTCCTTTAAGCATGTATCTCCTGCAGGTGCGGCTGTTGCTCACCCGCTGGACGAAACAGAGCGTAAGGTTTGTATGGTACCCGATGGACTTGAGCTTTCGCCTATTGCACAGGCTTATGTTCGCGCAAGAGGCTGTGACAGAGTATCCTCCTTCGGAGACTTTGCGGCACTTTCCGATGTTTGCGATGCCTGCGTGGCGCAATTCCTTGTTAAAGAGGTAAGCGACGGAATAATTGCTCCCGGCTATACAGACGAGGCTCTTGAAATCCTTAAGGCAAAGAGAAGGGGTAACTACCTTATTATTAAGATTGATGCCGACTATGAGCCGGAGCTTACGGAAACAAAGCAGGTTTTCGGAATTAAGTTTGAGCAGAAAAGAAACGACTCAAAAATGACGATGGACCTTTTTGACAATATGCCTACAAAGGTTAAGGAAATTCCCGAAATTGCAAAAATTGATTTGCTTATTTCTCTTATTACGCTAAAATATACCCAGTCAAATTCCGTTTGCTACGCATTAAACGGACAGACAATCGGCGTAGGTGCAGGTCAGCAAAGCCGTATTCACTGCACCCGTCTTGCAGGCAACAAGGCAGATAACTATTGGCTTCGCAGAAACGAAAAGGTTTTGAACCTGCCGTTTATTGAGGGAATTCGCAAGTGCGACGCTGATAACGCCATTGACCTTTATATTTCCGATGAGTACGAGGATTTGCTTAAGGACGGCGTATGGCAGAGATATTTTACAACCTGTCCCCAGCCGTTTACTCCGCAGGAGAAAAAGGAGTGGCACAGCAAAATGACAAATGTTGCTCTCGGCTCTGACGCCTTCTTCCCCTTTGAAGATAATATTGAAAGAGCAGTTCGCTCAGGTGTTAAGTATATTGCCCAGCCGGGCGGCTCCGTTCGCGACGGTGCAGTTATTGAGTCCTGCGACAGCTTTGATATTGCTATGGCAATGACGGGAATAAGACTTTTCCACCACTGATATTTGAGGTTAATTCACCCTGCCCTATTTAACGGCAGGGTGTGTGTTATTTACGGTCTGACGAGGTTTGTATGTCTGTTTTAATTTGCCCTGTTTGCAGGGAGGAGCTGAATAAAGCCGAAAATACCTGCCGTTGCAAAAACGGTCACTCCTTTGATTTGGCAAGGGAGGGGTATGTTAATCTTTTGCTTGGCTCAAAAAGCGGAGATAAAAGGGGCGACAGCAAGGAGTCTGCACGGGCGCGCCATGCCTTTCTTGCAAAGGGGTATTACGGCTTTTTAAAGGAATATCTTTGCAGTCGTATGCAGGGCACCGTTCTTGATATTTGCTGCGGCGACGGCTATTATGACGATTATGACGGCGAGCTTTACGGCTTTGACATAAGCAAGGAAATGGTTCGCCTTGCTTCAAAATCAAACAAGGGCGGCTTTTACTTTGCGGCAAATCTTGCAAATATTCCCGTAAAAAGCCAAAGCGTTGACACGGCTATTCACCTTTTTGCTCCCTTTAACGAAAAGGAATTTGCAAGAATTCTTAAGGCAGACGGTGTGCTTTATTCGGTTATTCCGGGAGAAAATCATCTGCTTGAGCTGAAAAGCGCCGTTTACGATAAGCCCTATAAAAACGACGAAAAGCCTCCCGAGGTGCATTTGCTTGAGCTTGCCGATGTAAGCAAAATCAGCTCCGTTATGCAAATGAATAACAGCGAGCTAAAAACACTTTTTTCAATGACTCCATATTTTTACAGAACCTCTGCCGAAAACAAGCAAAGGCTTGACGGTATTGAAAGGCTGAATGTAACTGCCGAGTTTGTTATTTTGAAATATAAAAAAGGAAAGGGTAACTCTTAGTATGGCTGCTGATAATCTTTGCGAAAAATGCTGGTATAATGAGTACGACGAGGAAACGGACGAAGGCTTTTGCTCTCTTGTGCTTGATGAGGACGAGTATGTTAGGCTGATGAGCGAGCAAAACAAAACCTGCCGTTATTTTCGTCCCGACGGCAGTGAATACGATATTGTAAGAAAGCAAAACTGAAAAATCCCCTGCGAAAAAAATGAGGCTTGGATTCAATATCCAAGTCCCTTTTTTATGCTCCTGTAAATCGGTAACAGACGAATACTGCCCGTCAAAGCATTTAGTATTCTTTGTGACAAAATTGTAATTTTTAAGTCACCTAACTGTAATATTACAATGATAATATGGTATCAACGAAAAGAGATTTACCGTAAATGAAAGGAGATTTACCATGAAAATTCTTGAGGTAAAAAATTTATGCAAAACCTACGGCAAGGGTGAAACCCTTGTAAAAGCGCTTGACAATGTTTCCTTCAGCGTTGAAAGCGGAGAGTTCGTTGCAATAATCGGCCCTTCAGGCTCGGGCAAATCAACCCTGCTTCATATTCTCGGCGGCGTTGATACTCCTACATCGGGAAGTGTTGTTATCAATAACCAGGATATTTCACAGCTTGACGAAACGGCGCTTGCTATTTTCAGGCGCAGACAGATAGGACTTATTTATCAGTTTTACAATCTTATTCCCATTCTTACCGTTGAGGAAAACTTAACCCTTCCGCTTTTGCTTGACGGCAGAAAGCCCGACAAACGACAGATAGACGACCTTGTTAAGAAGCTGGGACTTGAAAGCAGACTCAACCACCTGCCCAATCAGCTTTCGGGCGGTCAGCAGCAAAGGGTATCCATCGGCAGAGCCCTTGTAAATAATCCTGCACTTATGCTTGCCGACGAGCCTACGGGCAATCTTGACAGCGAGAACAGCAAGGAAATTGTTTCGCTTCTCCGTCATTTTAACAAGCAGTACAACCAAACGGTAATCATAATTACCCATGATGAAAAAATAGCTTTGTCCGCCGATAGAATTATATCTATTGAAGATGGAAAAATTACAAGAGACGAGGTGAGGATGGGGTGAACATCGTTAATAAGCTTACTCTGCGCCACCTTAAAGAAAACAAGGGCAGAACTGTTGTAACAACCTTAGGTATTTGCGTTTCCGTTGCAATGATTACTGCGGTGTTTGTTGCGGTTTTATCCTTTACAAATCTTTTCGGAGAGATAACCTATCTTGCCGGCGGTCACTACGAAGCAAGTATGGATGTGGACAAGGCACAGCTTCAATCTATTGAAAAGGACGAAAGAGTTGCAAGGGTAGGTGTAATGCTTCGCCCTGAGGCTGACTCCTTTTCGCTTGACGCCGATAAACCTTCCCGCGGCACAACGGGTGATTTTTTAACAGGCGATAAGGTCTGCCTTGAGCAAATGATAACAGGCGACTACGAGGGCAAAATTCCCGAAAACGAAAATGAAATAGCGGTTGAGCAGGAATTTATCAGCAAAAACAACCTTGACTGGAAGGTGGGCGACACCGTTAAAATCCCCGTAGGTATTAGGTATTTCGACGAGGAAAACGGAAGAGCCGACATACTGTACGGCACCTATACAAACGGCGAAAGATTTGGAACTGAAAGCGTGAATGATTACAAAATCACCGCCGTACTGCATACCAATCCTGCAACAATTGCAAACTATTATATTTTAAGAGGCTACGATTTAACGGCTAATCCGTTAGGCGAGGATGAATATGTAACCGCGCTTGTGCAGCTAAAAAATGTTAACTATAAATCTCTTGACGATATAAAGGATATTATTAAATCAAATAATGTTGAAAGCTATATAATTAACGACGATTACCTTGAAATGCACTTTGCAATTGATGAGGATAGTGTGATTGTTACCTCGCTGCTTCCGATGGCGGCAATAATTCTTGCAATTATTATAATTGCATCCGTTGTTTTGATTTACAATGCCTTTGCAATGTCCATCAGCGAAAGAGTGCGCTATTTGGGTATGCTTGCCTCCGTTGGTGCAACAAAAAAGCAAAAAATGCTTTCGGTATTTTACGAGGGTATGATTTTAGGCTTGTTCGGCATACCGCTGGGTATCGGGGCAGGTATTGCCGGAATAGGTATTACTCTGAATATATTAGGTGAAAAAATTATTTCAACCGGTATGATTAACGGCGTCAGCAGCGATAATATGAAAATGAAAATAGTCGTTTCGCCATATGCAATAATCGGAATAATCATTGTCAGCATATTTACTATTTTTATTTCATCATTTATTCCTGCAATTAAGGCGTCAAGAATTACTCCTATTGATGCAATAAGGCAAAGCAAGGAGGTTAAGCTTAAGGCAAAGAAGCTGAAATCCTCAAGGCTTATCAGAAAAATTTTCGGCTACGAGGGCGAGCTTGCCAACAAAAACCTTAAGCGAAACGGCAGGAAGGCAAGAATAATTACTGCTTCAATTGCCCTTTCGGTTATTCTTTTCCTGAGCTGCAACTATTTCTGCGATATGCTCACTCAGGAGTTTATGGCAGAGATGGAAATACCCTATCAGGTGTATGCCTCTGTTGATTACGACAAAAAAGACGAGTTTATTAAAGAGGTTGAAAATATCAGCGGAGTTGATAGATATTACTGCGTTAACAGCAGCTATAATATCACTCCGAAAAGCAACGAAAAGGAATACGGCTGGAGGCTTATTGACGATAAGTACCTGACTCCAACCTATAAAAGGCTGTTTAAATCAAGCAATAATCTGTTTATCAATGCAATCGACGACAAGGATTTCAACAGTCTTTGCAAGGCAAACGGCATTGATTACAGAGATTATTACGGCGAAAACAGAAAGGCCCTGCTGATGAATAATATCAGCCATAAGACAGGCGGCGCAGGTGTGTTCAACGAGTCTGTTGTGGGTGTTTCTCTTGAGGATTTTTCCTACAGGGGCTTAACGATAGGTGCGCTGATTGATTACGACGCCGACAACTATATATGTAACCTTAATCAGAGGAATTCAATTTCTCTTTATGTGCCTGTTTCTCAGCATAAGGCTATGGTCGACGAGCAAAATGCACAGTACGCCGATAAGGACGAGTTGGACGGTCCGATTTATTATACCTACATGCTTGGTATTGAAACAAGGCAGCACGAGGAGGTTGCCGAAAAAATCTCCGAGCTTTATGATAACGCGGATTACGGAAGCACATATTATATTGATGTTTACGAAAGCATGCAGACAATGAATACCATTGCCCTTGTTGTAGAGGTGTTGGTTTACGGCTTTATTGCCCTGATTTCGCTGATTACCGTGTTTAATATAATTAACACAATTTCAACGGGTATTGCCTTAAGGCGCAAGGAATTTGCAATGCTTAAATCCGTTGGAACAACTCCAAAGGGCTTCAACAAAATGATTGTGCTTGAAAGTGCCTTTTACGGATTAAAGGCTTTGGTGTTCGCTTTGCCCATAAGCGCATTGCTCAGCCTTGCAATGAACAAGGCAATGGGTGTTGATTCGGTTCCCTTTGAGCTGAATGTTCCCCTTTATCTTGCAGTTGTTGCAGTTGTGTTTGTTGTAATTTCAATGACTATGCTTTATTCCGTTCACAAGCTTAAGAATGACAGTATAGTAGAAACTCTTAAAGAGGATATAAGCTAATTTAGGCAAGGGAAAGCCGCAGGAGTGATAAAGCTCCTGCGGCTTAAGTCTGTTTATAAAGGGGATTGAGCCGAGCCGAAATTAATATTTCTTAAGCTGATCCTCGTTGAAATCCTCAAGGAATTCATCGTATGTGCCCTTGCGGTCAAGAATTGTATTGCCCGAAATTTCAATAATTCTATCGGCAATGGTCTGCACAAACTGATGGTCGTGAGAGGTGAAAAGAATTGTTTCGGGGTAGCGGATAAGTCCGTTGTTAAGCGCTGTAATTGACTCCAGGTCAAGGTGGTTTGTCGGCTCGTCGAGCACAAGCACATTTGCGCCCGAAAGCATCATTTTGCAAAGCATACATCTTACTCGCTCACCACCGGAAAGCACGCTTGCGTTTTTGAGAGCCTCCTCGCCGGAAAACAGCATTCTGCCGAGCCAACCTCTTATATCTGCCTCAAGGGTGTAGGTGGTGTACTGCCTGAGCCAGTCAACAAGGGTAAGATCAACTCCGTCAAAATATGCGCTGTTATCGCTGGGAAAATAGCTTTGACTCGTTGTAACGCCCCATTTGTACGAGCCTTCGTCAGGCTCCATTTCGCCCATAATAATTTTAAACAGGGTTGTTTTTGCCACGGCGTCGGAGCCGACAAAGGCAACCTTTTCTCTTGGGTGAATAACAAATGAAATATCGTCAAGCACCTTTCTGTCGCCTATTGTTTTTGTAAGGTGGTCAACGCGAAGCAAATCGTTGCCGCACTCTCTGTCGGGCTTAAAATCAACAAAGGGAAAGCGCCTGCTTGATACGGGCATATCAATCATCTCAAGGGCGTCAAGCTGC